>JAFAZZ010000126.1 GCA_019239375.1 Solirubrobacterales bacterium
GGTGCGGGCACCGATGTCCAGTCCCGCCGGCGTGTCGATCCGCCCGAGCAGCTCCTCGGCGGCGCCGTCCTCTCGGAGCGCATCGAGCACGGCGGCCCCGCGCTTGCGGCTGGCCACCAACCCGACATAAGGGACGCCAGCCTCGAGCGCAGCTCGTAGGATCGCTCGCTCGTCGCGTCCGTGTGCGGCCACCACCAGGGCCAGGTCCTCGGCGCAGGGCAGGGGTGATCCGGAATCGCTCGCCCGGCCCAGGACGGCATCAAGCCCCAGCTCCGGACCCAGTCGCAGCAGCGCCGCGGCGATCGGCGTGTCGCCGGCCACGATCATCCGCGGCGCGGGCATAAACGGTTCGAGGAACACTTCGATCGCGCCGCCGGAGAGGCACGGATTCTGGACGGTCACCGATCCCTCGTCGTGGGCGACTTCGAGACCTGGATCGCTGTTGGCGCCGCTCTTGGCCTCAGCCGAGTCGGGCGGCCCCTCCGGCAGGATCCGCAAGAGCAGCGGCTCGCCGCGCTCGATCGCCTTGAGCGAGTACAGGCGGACGCTGTTCTGGGCGCAGACCCCGCCCACGAAGCCCTCGATCGCGCCGTCCTCGTGCACGAGCGCCACGTTGCCCGGCCGCACGCTGGTCGGGTGCTCGACGCGCACGACCGTTGCGGTCACGAAGGCGGCGCCGGCGGCGGTCAGCTCGCGAGCCCGAGCGCTCAATGGCCCGCTTAGAATCACTGCGGCGGCTCCGGTCGCCCCTGCATCGCCGCCCACACGCGCGCCGGCGTACACGGCATGTCGATGTGATCGACCCCGTGGGTAGCGTGCAGCGCGTCGATCACGGCGTTGACGATGGCCGGCGGCGAGCCCACATTGGGCGACTCGCCCACACCCTTGGCCCCGAGTGGATGGTGCGGACACGGGGTGACCGTTTCGCCTAGCTCGAAGTCGGGGCACTCGAGCGCGGTCGGGATCAGGTAATCCATGAACGAGTTGTTCAGGCAGTTGCCTTCCTCGTCGAAAGTGATCACTTCCATCAGTGCGATCCCGATGCCCTCGGCCAGGCCGCCGTGGATCTGGCCTTCGACGATCATCGGGTTGATCCGCACGCCGCAGTCATCAACCGCGATGAACCGCGTCACCTTGACCGCGGCCGTGTCAGGGTCAACCTCGACCACCGCGATGTAGGCGCCGCAGGGGTAGGTCAGGTTGGGCGGGTCGTAGATCACCTGCGCGTCGAGGCCGCCCTCCATCCCCTCGGGCATGGGCTCGCCGCTGTAGGCGTACTCGGCGATGTCCTCGATCATCGCTCCCTTCTCCGGATCGCCCTTGACGTACCAGCGGCCCTTCTCCCAGGCCAGGTCCTCGGCCCGCGTCTCGAGCATGGTCGCGGCGATCAGGCGAACCTTGTCGCGCACCTTGCGCGAAACCACCGCCACGGCGGCACCCGATACTGGCGTTGACCGACTGCCGTACGTGCCAAGGCCAAACGGTGTGCGATCAGTATCGCCGTGGCGGACCTCGACGTCCTCGGGCGGGATCCCCAGCTCCTCGGCCACGATCTGGGCGAAGGTGGTCTCGTGGCCTTGGCCCTGGGTCTGCGCGGAGATGCTCACCATGGCCTTACCGGATGGATGGACACGCAGATCGGCCCCGTCGTTCATGGCCAGGCCGAGGATGTCCATGTGCTTGCGCGGACCCGCGCCGACGCCTTCGGTGAAGAACGACACGCCGATCCCCATCAGCTCGCCGCGGGCCCGCTTTTCGGCCTGCTCTCTGCGAAGTTCGTCGTACCCGGCGATGCGCATCGCCTCGCGCATCGTCGCGGCGTAGTTGCCCGAGTCATAGGTCCACCCGGTCGTGGTCTCGTAGGGGAACTGGTCGGGTCCGATGAAGCTACGCATCCGGAGTTCGACCGGGTCGGCCTTCATCTCGAGTGCGAGCGCGTCGACCATCCGTTCCACCAGGTAGACAGCCTCGGTGATCCGGAACGAGCAGCGGTAGGCCACGCCGCCCGGGGCCTTGTTGCTGTAGACGGCCTTGACCTTGACGTGCGCGGCCTGCAGGTCGT
>JAFAZZ010000516.1 GCA_019239375.1 Solirubrobacterales bacterium
GGCCCTGATCGGCCCCGGCGACCTCGCCGCGATGGCAGTCGGCGCTCACCGTCCACTCGCCCGGAACGCGACCGTAATCGAACACCGGCTCGCACACCAGGTCGATCTCGACCGTGCCGCCGATGCAGCTCGCGGTCCGCACGAGCGCGTGGTCGGCATCCTCGTCGGCGGGCGGCCGGGTGTGAGGCGTGACTGTATCCGGTCCGCGGCGCCGTCCCATCGTCAGCGCGTCGCGAACCACCACCCATCCCGTGGCCGTCTTCCACGACGTCACCAGCGAGTTGGTGCCCGGCTCATAGATCCTGTCGCTCGGGACATTGATCCCGAATGGAGCCAACCGGAAGCCGCCAGCCTCACGGTCGAGCAGCGCTCCGAACACGCTCGATGAATCGAAGCGCGGGACGCAGAGCCAATCGACGGTGCCGTCCGGGGCCACGAGCGCGCCCGTATGGCAGTTGGACAGGAAGCCGTAGTTGGCGATCGGAGTGAACGGCGATGGGGCCGGCGCGCTCTCTGGCGCGGCGCTCTGCGACGGGGCACCTTCGCTGTATTCACTTTTGTCCGCGGTGGCCATCGGTTCTCCTTGGTGGGGCTGAGCGAGTGCCGTAGCCAATCGCCTGGCGGGTGACTAGTCATCACGCAATTTGGATGATTGAGCGCCCCCTAGCCCCCGCCTCGTGGCTGGCTTCGAGCACTCTGGCCACGGTCATCCGAAATGCGTGACGACCGATCACCCGTCTGCCCTTCAAGCTGCCCCCATGACTAATGAACCCCTTACATCCAACCAACCGGCCGCCACCGAGTGGGACGGCCACAACGTGATCGCCGTCTCGTTCGAGGACGATCGCGAGGCGTACCACGCCCTCACGCTCATCAAGGAGCTCGACTCCCAAGAGCGGGTCGGCGTCCAGGAGGCCGTCGTCGTCGTCCGCGGCGAGGACGGACAACTGGTCGAGAAGGACAGCACCGAGTCGGCGTACCTGCTCGGCACCGCGAGCGGAGGCCTCATGGGCCTGCTGCTCGGGGTTATCGGCGGTCCCCTTGGCGTGGTCATCGGCGGGGCGACGGGGCTGATGGTCGGCTCCCTGTTCGACCTGGACGACTACGAGGAAACCGACTCGGCCCTGGCGGCGATCTCCACCTCGGTCAAGGTCGGTCGCACGGCGCTTCTGGCCGTGGTTGTCGAGGGGGCTCCCGACGTCGTCGATGCGGCCATGTCCGGAGTTGGCGGCACGGTTCTGCGCCGGCCGGTAGCCGAGGTCGAGGCCGAGATCGCCGTTGCGGAGGAGGCCCAGCGCAAAGCCAAGCGCGAAGCCCGTAAGGAGCTGCTCCGTTCCCACCACGAGCACGACAAGACGGCCGTCAACGCAAAGATCGACGAGCTGAAGGCCAAGGTTCACCACGGCCAAGGCGACTCCGCGGTCGGCGCCTGAAGAGCAACCATTCACAGAGGTTCACATGAGGACCAACACGACAGACGAACGGTCCCGCGAGATGCGCGACCCGAGCAAAGACGAGTACCTGGAGTTGGAGCAGCGGCTCATGGCCGCCGAATCTGAGCTCGAGGCGGAAATCGCCGCCGACAAAAAGGCGTTCGGCGACGTTATCGAGGCCCGGCGCGAGCAAGCCAGGTCCGCCATCCGCCGCAGCCAACCTAAGGATCGCGGCTAGGCCTCAGCCTCTGCCTGCGTGCGCCCGGGTGCTACGGCGTCGACGAGCGCATCGCGATCGAGCCGCCTGATTGCGCGTGGGCGCGGGCCAGCGTCCACGCACAATCGGTTGTGGCGACCATCTGACGAAGCCTTCGCCGGCGGCCCGCATCAGCCGCCGTCCAAGCGCCGTGCCTTCAAGCGGCTCCTCGAGGCGCCCCCTCTCGGGTCTGCTCCCCAGTGAGGACAACGGCTCCCGGAGGTCGCTGAGGCTTACACACGCGCGGTACCCCACGTCCAGCGTGTCGTGCCCGCGAAGCGGCGCAACCACCGCGCTTCGAATCATCCGTTCCGCGTGACGACAGCTCACCTGGCGCGACGCGATCGTGCTGAAGCGTTAGGCAGAACCTACTCAGGCAAGGAGAGATCAGATGCTCATCACTCGCTCACAACGGTCGCGCATTCGGCTCGAGGCGCTGGAGAGGTGGCGTGCTGCGGCGCAACTCGTCTCGGCTCGCTGGGAAAGATTCCTTCATACCGAGCCGGACATGCGGATCTTCGCCTACGCCTCATATGTGGCCGCGCTGGACTCCGAGGAGGCGGCGGCCGCCCACCTGGAGGCGGTTGCGCGGCCGGCAGCGGCGTAGGAGACCTCGCGTGGACGAACATCCTCGTAACAGCCGCTTGGGTGCATGAAGCGAACGGACAGAGGCCGTTCGCTTCACGCGTCCAACCGCAAGTGCGCACAGATCACCTCTGCCGCAGCTCGGCGCAGTGAGGTACTCAGCCAGCGCGGTCAGCGCCTCCGCCCGGTTCCTGGTCCGGCCTGGTCACCGCGCGTTGATTTCAGCGTCTCAGCTCGGGGTGCGTGTTCGCGCAAACACCTGCTGCTCGGTGATCGTGCGCTCCGGCCGGCCGCGTCCGAGAAATGCGATGGTCCAGCGGACGAGGGTGGCCAGTCGATTCTTGAAGCCCGTGAGGAAGGCGAGGTGGACGACGAGCCAGAGCAGCCAGGCCACGGCTCCGCCGACTCGGGCTGGACCAAATGACGCGACGGCTCGGAAGCGGGAGACCGTCGCCATCGTCCCAAGATCGTGATAACGGAACGCGCGCATCGCGGCCTCGCCATGGAGGCGCCGGACTATCGTCCGCGCCGCATGTCGCCCGGATTGCATCGCAACCTCGGCCACGCCCGGCAAGCCGCTCAGGCTCATCAGGTCACCGACAACGAACACCTCCGGGTGTCCCGGCAGCGTACAGTCCGGACACACCGCGACGCGGCCCGACCGATCCACGGTGGCGCCGCTCTTCGCGGCCAAACGTGCCCCGAGTACGGACGCCTCGACACCCGCAGCCCATACCTTGGTGCGGGCTTCGATTCTCCCGCGCGAGCCATCGGGACGGACGACGTCGAGTCCATACTCATCGACGCCGTCGACCCTCGTGCCGAGCTGGGTGTCGACTCC
>JAFAZZ010000522.1 GCA_019239375.1 Solirubrobacterales bacterium
CCAAGCAGACCGTGGCCACCCTGTTCTCGACGCATCCGTCGCTCGAGGCCCGGATCGCCCGCCTGCAGCGCCTCGAGGCCCAGCTGCAGGGAACCGCCTAGCCGAGTGGGCTTCCTCGACGTCCTGACCGGCAAGCACAAGCTGGCCAAGCCCGCGCCGGACCGCCTGTTCGCCGTCAGCACCGCGTACGTGACCATGCAGACCGGGCTGGGGATGAACTCGCGGGCATCGGCCGCGATCGTGTTCCAGCCGCTCGCCACGGCCGACTTCGACGCGATCGTCCGCGATATGGAGGAGGTGGTCCGCGCCACCGCCACCGACAGCGGCATGACCGTGACCAGCACCGACGACACCTACGGCTTTCGCTGGCTGGTCCTGCGGGGCAGCGACTTCGATGACCTCGTCGTCGGCATCAACGCGGTCTCGAGCGCGCTCGAGGCGGGCGGCTACGGCGAGCGCGTCCTGTGCGCCGTGTTCGCCTTCGACGACTCCCGGGGCCGCCCGGTCTACTGGATCTACAACTACAAGCGCGGGTCCTTCTACCCGTTCGCCCCCGCGCCCGGAGGCGCCGAGCAGCGCGACAACGAGCGCGAGCTCGTCCTCAAGGCCCAGATCGGCAAGGAGCTTCCGGTCGAGCAGGAGCTCGAACGGTGGTTTCCCCTCTGGGGTATCCCGATCTGATCAGCGCTCCCCGTCGTCGGGGTCGCCGCGCCTGATCGGCGCCTCCTCCTGGGTCACCGCCCCGCGCTCATAGCCCTCGGCGCCCGTGTCGCGCTCGGTCCGTCCGTCCCGCATGAGCTCGTCGTCGGCCAGCCCCATCTCGTGCGCTCGCGCCCGCTCCTCGTGCAACCTGGCCTCAGCCCGCTCGCGCTCAGCTATGGCGCCCGCCACGCGCGCGCGATGCTCGGCCTCCGCGGCGGCGCCCGTGCGCGCTTCGGCAACCTGACGATGCTCGCCCGCCGCCTCCTCGCGGCGCCTGACGAGCCGACGCTCCTCGCGCTTCTGCGTCGCTGCGCGACGTCCTCTCATCGCCCCGAACACGAGGCCGATCAGCAGGATTACCGCGACGACGATGATTACGATGAGCAGAGCAGACATCCTCCACCTCCTTGACGGTTACCCGCAGGCTTCCCCGCCTCGGCGGGGTCAAACGGAGCGTCGCCGCATCGGCGCCCAGGCTCAGCGTCGCGCGTCCCCCGCCCCGGCGGCCGAGCCTCAGCCCGGGATCAGGCCCTCGCCGGTGAACTCCGCCCTGGCTTCCTGAAAGGACACATCGGGGGGCGGAACGATGACGTCGGAGGACTCCAGCGTGTCCTCTGGGAGCATCTGCCCGTTCCCCCGCACGAACTCGATCAGCTCTTTGAACGTCTCGTTGAACTGCTCCTCGTCGCCGGCCTCACAGGCCGCCACCGCTTGGTTGTCGAGCTTCCCCAAGACTTCCGCGTCGCTTTCGGTCAGCTCGTACTGCGCCTCGGTGGCGATCCGGACGATCACTGAGCCGGCCCCTGGCTCGGGCCGGCCTGCTGCTCGGCGGCGGCCGCCCGGCCCGCCGGCGCGTCGCCGGCACCCAGCTCGCCCGCGGCACCCGGCCCGGTTCCGAGCTCGGCCTTCATCTTGGCCAGCTCGGACTCCACCTCGCTCGAGCTCGACAGCTGCTTGAGCTGACGGTCGATGTCGTCCTCGCCGGCCCCGATCTGGGTGAGGTCCTGGAACGTGCCGGCCGCCTCGAGCTCCTGCACCGCGTCGGCGCGCGCCTTCATGTTCTCGGTCTTATCCAGCGCCCGCTGCATGGCCAGACCGACGTCCGCCATCTCCTCGCCCACCCCGGTGGCCGCCTCGGAGATGCGCACCTGCGCCTCGGCCGCCGAGTACTGCGCCTTGATGACCTCCTTGCGCGAGCGGAACTGCTCGATCTTGGCGCGCAGCTTCTGCTCGGAGGCGGTCAGCTGCTCCTGCTGCTGCGCGAGCTGGCCGATCTGGGTGTCGAGCGACTGGAGCTCGGTCTGAGCCACGTTCTTGCGCTCGAGCGCGGTCCGCGCGAGGTCTTCGTTACCCGCGGCCAGCGCCTGACGGGCCTGTGTGTCCAGCTTCACCACCTGGTCGCGCAGCTTCTGCTCCTGAAGTTGCAGGCGCTTCTTCGAGGTGACGACGTCGGCGATCCCCTTTTTGACGTTCTGGAGCAGCTCGATCTGCTTCTGGTAGCTGTACTCGAGCGTCTCGCCGGGATCCTCGGCGCGATCGAGGAGCTTGGAGATCTTCGCTTTGATGACTGTCGACATGCGTCCGGAAAGGCCCGGCATCGCATCCTCCTTCGGCGGGTCGCTGGACTAGCCCACCAAGCGTAGCGGGGCGGCCTACCCCAGGGCAGGCTAGAACCCCGCGGGATGCCGGACCAAGTACCCGGCGGTGCTGGTCATCAGCGGGCGCCAGCGGGGACCCGACCCGCGCGCGGGATGCGGGTCCTGCTCGGCCGAAGTATCCAGGCGGATCCCGGCGATCTCGATCAAGGCGTGACCGGGGTTGGTGTAGACCGTGATCCACTGGCCCGCC
>JAFAZZ010000032.1 GCA_019239375.1 Solirubrobacterales bacterium
CAAGTCGAAACAGCGTATGAGTATCCCGACCAGCAGACCGCGCTGCGCGCCATCGGCTCAGCCGGGTTGGCTGTACTCGCCGAGCGAACCGCCGGCCGGCAAGCGGTTATGAGCGCGGTGGCGGGAGCGCTCGCTCCCTACCGCACCCCCGGCGGCGGCTACCGGCTCGCGGTTGAGTCCAGCTACGTCGCAGCAACGCCATGAGCCTGGGCCGTAACGAGGGCCGGCACGAACGGTGACCGAAGCGCAGCCAAGGCGTCGCGTTCAAGCGGGAAGGATTCGTGGGACGGAGCGTCTGAGACAGCATGATCACCCACAGCATCGAAATCGATCGCACGCCCGAGGACGTCTTCGCCTACCTCGATCAGTTCGATCGCCACGGCGAGTGGCAGAGCAACATCGTCCGGGCGACGATCGAAACCGAGGGGCCGGTCCGGGTCGGAACCCGCGTGAAGGAGATCCGCAACATCGGCGGTCGCGAACAGGACACGAGCTTCGAAGTCACCGAGTACGAGCCGCCGCGCAAGTCGTCGTTCAGAGGGGTAACCGGTCCGGTCCGCCCTGTTGGGACGGTGACGGTCGAGCCGATCGGCGACGGCTCCAAGTCGAAGGTCTCGATCGAATTCGACCTGGTCGGATACGGCATTGGCAAGCTCTTCGCGCCGATCGCGCGCAGGCAGGCGCGCAAGACGACGGCCGACACCCAGTCGAAGCTGAAGACGCGGCTGGAAGCCGGCGTCTAGCTGCCCACCGACAAACTCGACGTTCCCTTCCGCATTTTCGCGCGCCACGGGAAGCATGCGCCCGCCGCCCAGACGTAGCCCGGCCCTCTGCTCCGCCCCGGGGACTTAGCCTTTCTCGTCCTTGAAACTGCGCTCCTGCTCCGCGACCGAGCGAGCGATCATGGGCCTACGCGCTCGCTGCCGCTTCCGCGATCGCGTCGATGCCCGCGAGTGGCGCCGCGAGCGCGGCCGGGATGCCGTATCGCTCTCTCAGCGCCTCTGGGCGGAGGTAGGCCAGAGTCGTGGCCCCATCGTCGTCATAGATCAGCAGCTTGAGTGGCAAGTCGAGGGCTGCGAGGGGTACCTCCTGCATCACCGGCGTCCCGCTCCGCGGGTTACCGAAGACGACCACCCGAGTGTCACGCAGCTCGAGTCCATCTGCCCGGGCCTCGCCACTGTGGTCGAACTCGGCGAAGACAATCAGCCCCTTCGCCTCGAGCGTGGCGCGCAGCCGCGCGACGCATTCCCCAACCGACCCCGCCACGGTCTTCGTAACGATTTCGGCCGGCAGCGGATCGTGGTGATTCATGCCGCAGCCTCCTCGGCTCTCGTTGGTGTGGACGTACAACCGCTCTGGTTGCCTACGGCTGTCCTGACGCGATTCTGAACCCATTGCTCGCCGCTGAGTGCATCGGGTGCGGGGAGGCCTCGAACGGTAAGGCTTTGCCGAGGGCGGGCCGCCTCGCGGTGAAGACGAGGTCATCTGTTGTTCGGTGAGGCGGAGTGGGCGGAGCCGTGCGCCCAGAGAAGAGCGCAGGCGTAGGATCGATACGGTCGCCATCGTTCGGCGCGTGTGGACAGCTCGGCCGGCGTCGGTCGCTGCGGCAGGCCGAAGGCCGATTGCGCGGCGCGCAGCAGGCCGATATCCGCGGCCGGGAAGATGTCCGGCCGCCGAAGGTTGTGCAGGAGAAACATCTGCGCCGACCACGGCCCGACGCCGCGCACCTCCTCGAGCTCCGCCTGCGCGGTGGCGTCATCGCTTCGCGCCAGCCGTTCGAAGGACAGGCGGCCGTCGAGGACGCGGTCGGCGAGGTCGCGCAAGGACCTCGCCTTTGCCCTCGATAGGCCGACCGTTCGCACGCTGTCCGCCGAGACGGCGACCATCGCCACGGGCTGGAGCGTCCCGCCGAGCGTGTCGCGGAGGTGCTTGAAGATGGTGACCGCCGCGGCGGTGCTGATCTGTTGACTGACGATATGCAGGGCAAGTTCGGCAAACGCGTCCTCGCCGGCGACATCCTCGAGCACGTCCCAGGAGAGCGGATCGGGCCTCCCGCGGCGGCGCATGAGTCGCGCCAGCACGTCATCGAGCGCCGCCAGGGCGTCGTACACGATTTGGCGTCCCCGGACTGAGTCCGGGTCCGCCGTCGCCACGGTCATGGCCGTGTGAACGTTGCGATCGGCTCGCCTACCTCGACGATGTACGTCGAGAGCATGCGTCCGGTCTCGGGGCCGAGGTCAAGCGCGTTGTGCGGCGTCCTGGGCGGGATGAGAAACGGGTCGCCGGCGTTCAGCGTGCGCGGGGACTCCCCGTCGATCTCCATGCGCACGGTTCCGGCACCGATGTAGCCGACCTCTTCGCCGGGGTGCTGGTGCCATCCCGATTCGACCCCCGCCGGGATCTCGGTTAGCACCTGGACGATCTCGCGTCCGGGGATCGACGACGTGGCGTGCTGGAGCTCGGTGCGCTTGAGCTTGCCGGCGAGCTCGTCGCGCGGTTGCGGGTTCGTCATGGCGTCGGTGGACATCGTCGGTCTCCTGAGTGGTTGTTCCCGAGCGATCGCGTGCGGGGGGGGGCGAGGAAGGTCACCAGCTCGTGAGCCACGTCCTCGGGCCGGTCTTCGACGAGGAAGTGGCTTGCCTCGAGCCCACGGCCGATCACCTCGCGCGCCCATGGGCGCCAGACCTCGAGCACGTCGCCGTATAGCCGTGGAAGGGCGCCGCGGGCGCTCCAGAGCACGAGCAGCGGACATGCGATCCGCCTCTCGTCGCGGTCGGCGTCGTCGTGGTCGCGGTCGATCCCGGCGCCGGCGCGGTAGTCCTCGCAGATCGCCTCCACCGTGCTCGGGTCGTCGAGGACCCGCCGGTAGTCGGCCATGAGGTCTGCCGGGTAGCGGCCGGGGGCGCCGCCGAGCCCGAGTGCGCGGACGTGAAGGTCGAAGAAAGCGTTGGGGGCGCCGGCGATCAGGCGCTCGGGCAGCGGCGCCGGCTGCGCGAGGAACGCCCAATGCCAGTAGGCCAGCGCCAGGACCGCGTCGGCGCGCGCCCAAACCTCGCCGGTCGGCACGACGTCAAACACCGCGAGCGCACCCACCCGCTCGGGGCGGTCGAGGGCCATCCGGTAGGCGACCCGGCCACCGCGGTCGTGGCCGGCGACGGCGAACCGGTTGTGGCCGAGCTGTGCCATCGCGTCGGCGAGGTCGGAAGCGAGCGCGCGCTTGCCGTGCGAGGCGTGGTCCTCGCTCGGAGGCGGGCGGAACGAGTCGCCGTAGCCGGGCAGGTCGGCCGCGGTGAAGCTCTCCGCGAGCAACGGCGCGACCGAATGCCACATGAGATGGGTCTGGGGGTAGCCGTGCAGGAGCAGCAGCGGCGGGCCCGAGCCGCCCACCCGCACGCGCACCAGCCCTCGCGGCGTCGCGACGTCCTTGAGCCGAAAGCCGGCGAACCGCTCCGCCGAGACGCTGCGCGTCGGCGTTCCGGTGGCGATCGGGGTGGGCGGCTCGGTCATCTGCGGTTCACGTGGTTCCTAGTGCCTCTCGGAGGAAGGCGATGGCCGCGCGGGTGGCGTTGGCCTCGCTCATTGCGTTGAGCAGCATGAAGTCGTGCACGACGCCGTCGTAGCGCACCGTGGTGACCGCTACGCCGGCCATGCGGAGCTTGGCGGCGTAGGCCTCGCCCCCGCCTCGTCCAAGGTGACGGAGCACGAGGACCCTCCGCCTCGGTAGCCCTGTCAATGTCGGACTCGAGCCACTCAGCGGGGGTCGTTGAGCATCGTTGCGTGCCTCGGCGCTCGCTGGGTAACGGGTACTGCGCCTGTGTCTGGGTGAAGCGGCCGGCAGGGTGCCGCTAGCTCGATTCGGAGACCCCAGTACTTTTGCGAACGCAGAGTGCGGGGTTGGTGTTCGTCGGCCATGGGAGGTCATCATGTTTGCCTTGAAGCTCGTCAGGTCCGATGGTCGGTCTGTGGATCCACTGGTTAGCCGTGTGCGCGACGGCCGGGCCCGAAGCTGATGTCGACGCCTGAGTTTTCCTCCGGCGCCGGACGAGCTGGACGAATGGGCACCAGCTATGTCCAGCGCTCCAGCTCAAGTGGTCTGGCCGACGTGCTTGACGTGCTGCTCGACAAGGGCCTGGTGATCGACGTGTTCCTACGCGTCTCGCTGATCGGCATCGAGATCGCCTCGGTCGACGCTCGCGTGGTGATCGCCTCGGTCGATACCTACCTGCGATTCGCCGAAGCCGTCAACCGGCTAGACCTGGGCGGCGATCGGCCTGAAGGACTGCCAGAGCTGGTCAAGAGCGGCCCGGAGAGGGTCGCTCGGGCGGCGACCAAGGGCGTGCTGGAGGGTGCCAAGGCAGCATTACTCGGGGAGTAGTGAACAGCCGACGTGTTCGTCCGCGTCGAGCCTGGCGGGATCCTGAGCGAGGAGTCGATCAGTTCTGCGCCGACGCACCAATCGTCCTCGCCGGGGGAGCTCTTGGTCTGACGACGACGCGCAGGGATCGAAGATCCGCTGGATCCGGGTGAACTCACCGCACCGTAGCCTGCGAGCTGCGCGGCGGTACCACCAAGCCGCGGTGCTCTGCCGGAGGCGATGCGGCGGCGCGGCGTACGCGCGGGCTGCCCGTTGACGAGACTGCCCGTGTGCGTCACGCGCCAAGGCCACACCCTTCATCTGCGGTGTGGCGCGCCATGCACACCAGAGGATCCTGGTACGCCACTCCGTTGATTCCGCCGGGGGTGTGGCGCGTCATGCACACCAGAGGATCGTCGCGGTCGCCAGCACCGTGGCCGCGAGTCAACTTCCGCAGTGGCACGACCCGATGTCCAGGGGCGCATCGACAACAGGAGGCACCTCGATGAACGAGGATCAGATCACTCGTGGGGACGCGGGGCCGACAGCGCTCGCTCCCGCGCAAGCCGATGCGAGCTCACTCATCGACGTGCAGGAAATCGAGCGTGAGGTACGCGATGTTTCGCCGGGTGGCTCGTCAGCAGAACGACCTGCGTGCTCTGGCGCGGGTAAACCCCGCCGTCGTGCTCATCGACCCCTCGCGCTGCATGTCCCCGCGGCCACCCCTCCGGCGCGACCAACAGCAGCACCGGCAGCGCGACAAGCGCGAGCCGCGGCCTCATCACGGAGCGTGCCTGAGCGTCGCGCACTCCGCCCTGATCACGACCCTACAGCCGGTGGGCGAGTGGGACGCGGCATTATGCGCGTCCCACTCGGAGTCGGTTTTAGCGGGGAGGCTCGTAGAGCTGTAGATCGTTGCCGTCAGGGTCCTTGAAGGTTGCGACGCGCCCCCAGGGGTGATCGCTGATGTCTCCGGGGATGTCGACGCC
>JAFAZZ010000357.1 GCA_019239375.1 Solirubrobacterales bacterium
CGGTGTCGGCGGCGAAGCGCTTGGCATGCGAGGACTCGAGCGTGTTGCGCTTGCCCTGGTCGAGCAGGACTGCTCCGCGCCGGCCCCGCTCTGCCATCGCGGCGGGTGTTCCGGAGGCGCCAGCGTCGTCCCTCCTAAGCGCGAACGGCGCGCACATCGCAGGCAGGACTGGCCGTCGATGGCGGACGTCGCATCGAGCGGCGAAGCAGGCAGCGGCTGATCAATCGAAGACGCCGCACTGTTTCCGGCGGCACCTCCAACCGTCGTGGTAATGATGGCCAGGCTTAGCCTCTTATCCGCTCGCGACAACAGTCGCAGCGCCGGAACTCGAGGCCGCGCGATTCCAGAGCAGGAGCACGACGAACCCGATGAACGCCTGCACCGGCGGCGGTAGCTCGGCTGGAAGCTCGCAGAACACTCGTCCCCGCCCCGCGGGTCCTTTCCGGATCGAGCCGATCGTGATCGCACCGCTGTGCAGATCCATCCCGGAGCGCCAAGCAGATTGCCGGCGCAGCTCGTAAGTAGAGCCCTGGACAACAACCGTCCATCGGCCTCGCCGCGCCGCCTCGGCTGTGGCGAGTTCGGTCCCACGACCCAGGAGCGTGAACCGTCTGCGCCCGTCGCGTCGGAGCTCATAAGGCTCGCCGTTGATCTCACCGGTCATCGCCTCCCCGAACCGGCGACGAATCCACACTCCGGAATGGCCGTCGTCGTCACGAACCGCGTAGCGGGGCGCACGCCAGCTGGCTCGCTCGATCTCGAGCACCGTTCCGACGCTATCGCAACTCCAGCATGCGCTCGCTGAAACACAACTCGTCAGCTTCCCGCCCGCGGACCGGGAGCATGCGCTGCTTTCCGCGCGCAAGGGAGGGAGGGCGTCGGCGCGGTTGAGATGCCCGTGCTGTCAACGAAGCAGGCCTGTTGGCCGGAGAGAGATAGGCCGAGCGGGCCGCCCGCGACGGTGGCTAGCGCGGTAGTGTCGCTTCGTGACCGGGTTGGCCTGCCGGAGCAAACTGGATGGTTATTTCCCGTCCACGTGGCCGGCTGAGTGCGGCGGCCCGCGACGGCAGAAGCTGGTTGCCACGCCGGGGCTGGGGGTGCGACGTGGCGAGCGGTTGGCTTCGACTGTCCGTGACACGGGTGGCTGGCCTGTGTTGCTGGTGCAGCGCGAGCAGGGCGAGTTGTTCCTGCAGGGCGGCGCTGCCCTGGGGGCGGGCGAAGCGCCCCCGCTTCAGCGTCCCGAGGGTTCCGCCCCGGGGTGGCTCGAGCGGGTCGATCCGGTCAGCTTGGAGACGGTCAGTCGGTCGGTTGACCTTGCCAGCGGCGGGTGGCTGTGGTGCGGCGGCGTGGTCGTGCACGCCGATGGGGATCTGTACATGGTCAACGGCCGCTTCTGCCATCGGCTCAACCCGTCGTGCGTGGTGGCGGCCGAGCGGGAGCTGCCGCTCGACTCGCCCTACAACGGCCTGCAGATCCTTTCCGACGGCAACCTCGTGACGCGAAACCTTGGCTTCCGGGCGGACGACCGCGCTGGGTTTATCGTGCTAGAGCCCGAAGGGCTGCGCACGTCCGGGAGCTCGAGATCGCGGCGCGCTGCATGGCGCGCTTCTCGTGCGACCGCTCGGTCGACCGAGACTACCTGTACTTCACGACGCCAACAGAAGTGCGCAGGCTCGTCTATCGGGCGCAGCGCCTCGAGCTGGACGGAGATTGGGCCGCCAGCTACAAGGTTTCGGTCGACCAGTCAGATGCCTGGGACACCACGATCGGTAGCGACAGCGTCTGGTTGATGGACATGGGACGCCCGCCCGCGTGGCTGGGGCGGGCGATGGCGTCCCAGCGAGCGTTCCGGTTCTCGATCGGGGACCCGGGCGACCGAGACGTCGTAGATGCGATCGGCCGGCCTGGTGCGTGGAACCCGGCGCCGCCCCTGTATGACCCTACGCCGCGGATCCTGGTCCATTTCGACTCGGTCAACCGTCGCGTGGTCGCACACCGCCACGAACCCGGCGCGCCGCTGCGCGTGGTGTGGGAGCAGCCGTTCCGCAACCTCACCCAGATGATCGTGTGGGTGGACACGGGCGAGCTCGTGGTCGAGGACGCATCCTTACCAGACCCACTGGCTCGCGACCCGAGCGCGGACGCGGTACTGGTCGAGATCGAGACCGGATCCGAGATCGGTCGCGCGCCGATCGGCGCCGCAACCACGACAGGCATGTTCTGCTACCCCGGTTTTGACCGCGACTTCTACGTCTGCAGCCTCGCCGGCGCCGTGGCACGCATCTATGTCCAATGATCCTGAGCCCGCGCCGAAGCAGTTGCGTCCACTGAGA
>JAFAZZ010000395.1 GCA_019239375.1 Solirubrobacterales bacterium
TGCTGCTCGCGCCGCGCGCGACCCGCGTGGTCGTCTCAACGCTCACGGCGCTGACCCTGTCGGACTTCCTCCAGATCGCCTACAAGGCGGCGGAGCAGCGAGGTCTCGGCGGCTCGTAGGCGCATCGCCGCAGGCGCGGGATCGGCCTCGAGGGTGGACTCAGCCTCCGCTGCACGAAGCCCGCGTACGGCGGTCGGTTAGGACCACCGGAAGCCTGGATACGAAACGCACGATATATGTCGCTTTCTCGACCAGGCCTGCTCCCTCCCCCCTTGCGCCTGAACGCAGCCCGCCGCCTCCCCGCCCTATACCCTCACCGCCGTGACCCGGAAGCTGACGACCGCGGCACTGCTCGGGGCCGCGGCGGCGGTTGGCCCGGGCGTGGTGGCGGGCTGCGGCGGCGCGACCCATCTCCTGCGCCAGCCGGCCGCCCAGCCGGTTCAACCCGTGGTCCCGGCGACCCTGGTGTCGATCAGGCCCCACCGCCCGCGCGCCCGGCCCTACCGCTGGCTGGTCCGAACCGAGGGCGCCCAGCCGACGGTGGCGACCGAGAACCGCAGCCGGGGCACGGGGGTCTGGCGGCTTCCCGGGCCGGCGGCGGAGGTAGGCGGCCTTGCCCACGGCAGCGTGACCGGCTACGTATCCCGGCAGGCGGTACGCGTCGGGCAGACCGAGCGGATCTACGTGAGCGCGCCGGGGGCGCGGACGGTGCGGATCCAGATCTTCCGTATGGGCTGGTACGGCGGCCGGGGGGGCCGGGAGGTGCTGGTCTCGCGCCGGCTGCGCGTCGTCCCGCAGCCTCCCTGCACCCATCGTTTCGCCACCGGACTGACCGAGTGCGCCTGGCACGCGACGCTCAGCTTCGCGATCCCCTCCGCCCTACCCTCCGGCGTTTACATCGCCAAGCTGTCGGCGCGCACGGGCCAGAGTGACTGCCTGTTCGTCGTGCTGGCGGCGCGCCCGCAGCCGCTCCTGGCCCAGCTGCCCACCGCCACCTACGAGGCGTACAACGGATGGGGCGGCGACAGCCTCTACCCAGGCGGTACCGACCGGGTGGCCGTCACCGGGACGACCCAGGGCGTCGAGGTCTCCTATCAGCGCCCGTACGACAGCGTCACCGGCGCCGGCCAGTTCTTCGCCCGCGACGTGGCAATGGTCCGCTTCCTCGAGCGCTACCGCTACCCCGTCTCCTACACCACGAGCGAATCGGTCGACGAGGATCCGGGTCAGCTCGCCGGCCACCGGGCGCTGATCGACTTCGGCCACTCCGAGTACTGGTCCGAGCGGCAGGCCGCCGGCTTCGAGCACGCGCGCAACGCAGGGATCAGCCTGCTCTTCTTCGGCTCGGACACGTTGGCCTGGCGGATCCGCTTCGCCCGCGCAACGCAGGCGGCAAGCGATCCCCGAGCGCCGGGTCAGACGATCATCGCCTACAAGCAGTTCGCCGGGCGCGACCCGGACCGCGATCCGAGCGGCGGGTTCCTGGACGGCGGCGCCGGCCTCACCGGCTCGGCCTACCTCGGCTGCATCACGCCCCGCCTCCCGCAGCACGGTCCCCCCACCTACCGTTACTACGCCTGGATCCCGCAGCCCAGCCTGCGCCCGGCCTGGCTGTTCGCCCACGCCGGCATGTCGTCGGCCACGGCCATCCCCGGCATCGTCGGGTACGAGCTCGATGCGCGTACGGTGCTCAGCCCCCGAGCCACCCAGGTAATCGGCAGCGGCCCGGCAGCGTGCATGAGGCCCGAGCGAGGCGAGCCGATCCCCGGTCCCGGTGCGGAGCTCGCGCAGACCACGATGTACACGGCACACTCGGGAGCGCTGGTGTTCAACGCGGGCACGCTCGGCTGGGAGCTCGGGCTCGAGCCGGTGCCCAGCGCGTCGCCCGAGGCACCGGATCGTCCCAATCGGCACCTGGTCGCAATCACCCGTAACCTCATCGCGCACGTGCTGGCGGCGCGCACGAGCTGAGCCGAGGCGGCCGTACCGGGCGCCTCAGACACGGCCGTCGAACCCCTCACGCGGCGCGTCGACCTCGCCGGCGGCGGCGAAATCGGCGATCAACCCGGCCAGGATGTCTGGCTGGTCGATCATCGAGAACGTCTCGAGCGCGGGCTGACCTCGAGCCACGCGCCGTGCAAAGCCGCCGCAAGCCGTCGCCCGTCCTCCACCGGGAAGAACGCGTCGTCGCCGGACATCGCGACGAGCGCCGGCTGGCCGAACTCGGGCAGACCTGCCCCGGTGGCCAGGGTCGTCTCCCGGCGCAGAGACCCGGTGAACCGCCGCAGGTCCTCGCGCACGCAGGCGTCGGTCAGGCCCGGCTTTTCCATTCGCTCGCCAGGTGGTCGATGTCGGCATGGGCGAGCGCTCCGTAGGCGCGGTTACGGCCGAACCGGGTGCGCATCGGCTGCAGCGCGGCGCTGAAGGCCAGCGGAAGCTTGGCCGCCGCGATCAGCGGCCCGAGGATCGGGGGCGGAAAGTGCTCGAACGCGTCGCAGCTGGTCAGGACGAGGGCACCAAGCCGTTGCGGTGCGCTCACCGCGACGACCTGGGCGATCTCGCCACCGGTATCGTTGCCGACCAGCACCGCGTCCTCGAGCTCCAGCGCCTCGAAGCAGCTCGACGACCATGGCGGCAACGCCCTTCATGGTCATGTCCGCCCCCTCGTGCCGCCCCCTCGTGCATCGCCTCGGGGTGTGCGCCGAGCGGCCACGTCGGCGCGACGCACGAGAGCCCGTAGCACCAAGAAGCGCGATCCGCGGCCACTCAGCGGGGTGAGGGCCAGACCTCTAGTGATGGGGCAGGTGGAAGATGTCGAGCGTCCCGCTCGTGGCGTGGTCGTTGGCGTTGCCGACCGGCAGGATGACCCGACCTGCGATCACGATCGGGCTGTTCCAGTGCCCGCTGCCCGCCGGCAGCGACACCAGCCGTCGCCCTGTCGCGGGAAGGTAGACGTCGAGGGCGCCGCCGGGGTCGTATACGTAGAGCAGCCCGCCGGCGATCACCGGGCTGGTGCCGCCATTGCCTGAGCGCCACGCGACGGACAGATGCGCATGGGCGCCGCCCCCACCGAGCACGTAGGCCCAGGTGCCGGAGCCGTCGCCCACGAACACCCAGATCCGCCCGGCGTGGGTCCAGACGGCCGGCGCGGTGAACACCTGGTCGCCGCCGGGGGCCTCGACCTCCTGGATCTGCCCGCCCGAGCGAGCACTCGGACCTCCAGGCGTGCCGTTCAGGCGATCGAGATCGAGCAGGTCCAGCACCCCGGCCTTCCCGCCCTGCACGGCCAGGTGCCGACCTTGGTACGTGGGCAGGATCGCCGGCGCGGTGCTGCCGAGATCCGTGTCGCTCGAGTTCAGCTGGGCTTGATTGCTCGGCGTCCAGTTGTGCAGCAGGCGCCGGCCGTCCGCGCTGAGCTCGAGCACGCTATCGCCCCAGTCGGTCGAGCCGTTGAACGGCGCGTTGCCGGTGGCGAGGAGGATCCGCCCGCTGCCGGGCTCGATCACGGCTCCGGCCCGAGCCCAGATCGCCGAATCGCTGGCCGGACACGTCCGCGGCACGACCAGCGCATGGCGATCGGAACACAGCGAATTCCACACGGCGGTGATCCGCCCCGACGCGCGGTCGATCATCGCCACGTGCCCCTGGTAGGGCGGGGCGTCGCCGATGTAGCCGCCGGTCGTGACCACGACCGAGCTGCCGCTGATGTTCAGGGGCGAAGCGATCTTCTCGTGCGTTGAATCGAGGGTCACGCTCGCCGGCCACCCTCCGCCGCGAACCTCGCGGCCACTGCCTACGGCCAGCTTGTGGATCCGCCCGTCGGGCGAGGCGGCGTAGACGAACCGGCGGCCGGGGTCGGCCACGGGCGTGGCCGTAGTGATCTGGGCGCTGCCCTCGTAGGACCCGATGTCCCCCGGGGTGAACTCCCAGAGGATCAGGCCGCTGGCCGGGTCGATCGCCAGCGTCCGCCCGTACGTCGTAGTCATGATCGCGACGTCGCGCAGATGACCGCGGACGACGACGCCGTGCAGCTCGATCGCCGAGGAGTCGACGGTGCCCGGCAGCTTCACCGTGCGCAGACGCAGGGCGCCCACGCTGTGCGGGCGGAGTCCAGTGGCGGCCGGCCCGACGCCGCTGCGCTGCGCGTCATAGTTGAAGCGGGTCCAGTCGCCGCTGGGGATGCGCACGCCGGCGAGCGCCGCGGCGCTCGGGACCGCGCTGGGGTCGACCTGGGCGCTGCGCCCACAGCCCGCGCCGGCGAAGACACACGCTGCGAGCGCGCCGAGCGCAAGCGCGCGCCGGAACATCGACGCCGCCGCCTGCAATCCCGCGTGGCTCATGGACCGATGGTAGCTGTGGCCCCTCAGGCAAATATTTCGCACACACGAGGCGCGCCTGGCACTGCCAGGCCGATCCAAACCCCACCGCACGCCGAGGACCGCAGGTACGATCAGCGCCGGGTTCTACAACCTGACTTTCGGCGGTATGCAGCGTCTTTCCCTCGCTCGCTCGCTACGCATGGCGCTCGTGGCCATGACGCTGGCCCTCACCCTCGTCGCCGCGCTGGGGATCGCCAGCCTCTACAACGCGCGCCAACGCTACGAGGACCGGCTGATTCAGACCTCATCCCTCGCCACCGCCGGGGCCAACCTCGCGAGCGCCGGGATCGCCGAGGAGGCGGTGCTCCGGGAGGCGCGCGGCCCGACCGCGCCGGCGGCGCGGGACCAGGCCGCCAGCGCCTACGACGCCGCGGCCACCACCGCCATCTCGCTGGCGCGCAGCGACCCGCAGAGCGAACGCCTCGTCCGGGCCGAGATCGCGGCTCACAAGCGCGCCCGTGACCTGGCCGGCGCGGGGCAACCCGCCATCGGCCTCAATGGACCACTCGCCACGGCGCTCAACGCACCGCTCGCCCAGGCCCGAACGCTCGCCGCCCAGCTGCAGACGCGGCAGGCCGCTCGTCAGTCCGAGGCGCGCGGCCAGGCGCGAGGCGACTCGCGCAGAGCCATCCTGATCGTCGTGTTCGCCGGTTTGCTCGCTCTGACCGGCGCGCTGGCGCTGATCACGGTGGCCGTCGGCGCCATCCGCCGCCCCCTCGACGAACTCGTGCGGGCTGCCCACCGCCTCGCCGAGGGCAAGCTCGACCAGCGGGTGGAGCCGTCGGGCCCGCGGGAACTCCAGGACCTAGCCGGCGCCTTCAACGCGATGGGCGAGGACCTGGCGGCCGCTCGGCGCCGGATCGAGGAGGAGCGCCGTCGGCTGGCGGTCACCATCGAGAGCCTGGGCGACGCCCTGATCGTCACCGAGCCCGGCCTGCCCACCATCGCCACGGTCAACCCGCGCGCCGGCGAGCTGGTCCCGGAGCTGCAAGCCGGCGGCCGGGTCGACGCCGACGACAGCCCGCTGCCAGACCTCGAGGCGGCGCTCGCGAAGGAGACGCTGATCGAGCATCGCGGAAAAACGCTCGCCGTGACCGCGGCCCGACTGGGAGGCGACAGCGACGGCGTTGTCTGGACGGTGCGGGACATGAGCCAGCGCGCCCGGCTCGAACGGGCCGAAAGCGACTTCGTGGCTACCGCGTCCCACGAGCTTCGCAGCCCGCTGACCTCGATCAAGGGCTTCGTCGAGCTGCTCGACCGCTCCTCGGAGGGCATGACGGATCGCCAACGCGAGTTCATCGAGATCATCCTCAAGTCGACCGATCGTCTGGTTGAACTGGTCAACGACCTGCTCGACGTAGCCCGGA
This sequence comes from Solirubrobacterales bacterium, assembly GCA_019239375.1. Taxonomy (GTDB): domain Bacteria; phylum Actinomycetota; class Thermoleophilia; order Solirubrobacterales; family Solirubrobacteraceae; genus Palsa-465. The sequence goes on from JAFAZZ010000395.1 coordinate 5,747, forward strand.
TCGAGGCCGACCGCGTCGAGATCAACCGGCGGCCGGTTGACCTGGGCGAGATCGTGAGCGAGGTCGTGGAGCTGTTCACCGCGCGCGTCGCGTCCAAGCACCAGCACCTCTCGTCTTACGTGGCGCCGGCGCTCACCCCGGCCCTGGCCGATCCCGGACGGGTGCGCCAGATCGTGGCCAACCTGCTGACCAATGCCCACCTGTACACACCCGCGGAAGGCACGATCCACGTCGGCGTGGAGCCGGAGCGGGCCTGGGTGCAAATCGTCGTCGAGGACTCCGGTGTGGGGATGACCAAGGAGGAAACCGAACGGATCTTCGAGCGCTTCTATCGGGCCGGGAACCGGAGCGGGTCCAACCCGGGGACCGGCTTGGGGCTGTCAATCGTCAAATCGCTGGTCGATCTGCACTTCGGGCAGATCAGCGTCGACTCGGAGCCCGGCCGGGGAACGACCTTCCGCGTGCGCCTGCCGGCGGCCGTGGCGGCACTCGACGCGCCGGCGGCGCGCGACTCGATCCGCGGACTGGACGTGCTCGTGGTCGACGATGAGCCCGAGATCGCCGAGCTGATCGCCAGCCAACTGGAGGCGCTCGGTGTGCAGACCACGCTCGCCTTGTCCGGCGAGGAGGCGCTCGAGCGGCTGCGCTCAAACCACTACGACGCAATCACGCTCGACATCCTGATGCCTGGGATCGACGGCTTCGAGGTGCTCGGGCAGATCCGCTCGGATCGCGCGCTCGCGCCCACGCCGATCGTGTTCGTCTCGGTGTTCTCGGCAGGCCAGGAGCTCGCCGGCGAGTGGGTGGTGCCCAAGCCGATCGATGCCACGCAGCTGCGCGACGTGCTTGGCGCCGCGGTCAGCGCCGGCCGCTCGCGCGTGCTGGTGGTCGGGCGCGAGCAGCTTCGGCCCCTGCTCGAGCCCGCCTTCAACGACCTCGGGATCGAGTTCCACTGGGAGATCAGCGGCACCGCCGCGGCGCGGGTGTGCCGGGAGCGGCGTTTCGAGGTCGCGCTGGTCGACCTCGGCATCCGCAATCCGCAGACGGTGATCCAGGCGCTCGATCTGCGCCCCCGCGTGCGGCCTGCGGTGATCCTGATCGCCGACGGCGACACCGCCGCACCGGCGGGCGCCAGCCAGCTGGGCATGGAGGTCGTACCGGCCGAGGACGCCGCCACGGCCGTGCTCGCCGCTTTACGGGGGGAGGGATAGGTTTCGTGGCACGCCGCGTATGCGTCGATGTTGCGCGGTCGCCTACAGCTACTCTGAGTCTTCGATGACGGTCCAGAGCGAGGTCGGCTTGACTCACGAAGTGGCGCGGCTGCGCGCCGAGTTGCGGCACCGCGAGCGCGAGGCGGCCGACAAAGAGCTGCAGCTACAGCGCTACGCCGCCGACCTGCGCGAGGTCTTCAAGCAGGAGCGAGCCCGCGCCCAGGAGCTCAAGCGCTCCTACATGGCCACCGTGCGCGCGCTGTCCAATGCGGTCGAGGCCCGCGACGCGTACACCGGCAAGCACGCTGAGCGCGTCGCCGCCTACGGTCTGGAGATCGCGCGCAAGTTTCCGTCCGAGCTGGTGCTCACGCCCGAACTAGAGTTCGGGTTCCTGCTCCACGACGTCGGCAAGGTCGCGATCCCGGACGCGATCCTCTACAAGCCGGGCCCGCTCGACTCCGCCGAGCGCGCGCTGATGTCGCGCCATCCGGTGATCGGGTCGGAGATCGTCCACGGCATCGAGTTCCTGGCCGAGGCCGCCGACGTGGTTCGTTTCCACCACGAGCGCTGGGACGGCGCCGGCTATCCCGACGGCCTGGCCGGCGAGGACATCCCGCTCGCCGCCCGCGTGTTCGCGGTCGCCGACGTGCTCGACGCGCTCACCACGGAACGCCCCTACCGGCCGGCCACCTCGCTTCGCTACGCGCGCGGGATGATCAACGCCGAGAGCGGCCAGCATTTCGATCCACGCGTGGTCGAGGCGTTCAACACGATCGAGGATCAGACCTTCGCACGGATCGCCGCCGAGATTCGATGACGCGCGGCGTGCTGATCGTCGACGACGACCAGTTCATCCGCAAGCTGATCGCGACGACGCTCGAGGACGTCTCGGAGTTCGAGTTACACGAGGCCGCCGACGGCGTCGAGGCGATCGAGGTGGCGCACCGCGAGCGCCCCTCGCTGGTCTTCCTCGACGTCGACATGCCGCGCCTGAATGGGATCGAAACCTGCCGCCGGCTGCGGGAGGACGAAGCGACCAGCAATACCACGATCGTGATGCTGACCGCGGCGCGCGATGACAGCGTGGAGTCCGACGCGGAGCAGGCCGGCGCTGACCTGTTCCTGACCAAGCCGTTCAGCCCGCTGGATCTCCTGCGGCTCGTCGATCAACTGGGCGAGCGCCAAGCCGGCTGACCCGCCGCGCCTAGACTGCAGGCCAATGACTCGCCGCGCCTGGCTGGTCTTCGCTGCCGCCTCGGTCATCTGGGGCGTGCCCTACCTGTTCATCAAGATCGCGGTTGAGCACGGGGTGACGGCGCCGGCGCTCGCCTGGGGCCGGGTCATGCTCGGCGCGCTCGTCCTGGTTACCCTGTCCTGGCGCGCCGGCACGCTCAGGACCGTGCTCAGCCGGTGGCGCTGGCTGCTTGCCTTTGCCGTCGTCGAGATCGCCATCCCCTTCCCGATGCTGGCCATTGGGGAAGAGCGCGTCCCGTCGTCGCTGGCTGCGATCATGGTCGCGACCGTGCCGCTGATCGGGGCATTGCTGGCCATGCGCTTCGACCACTCCGAGCGCCCCACGCCGATCCGCGCCGTCGGGTTGCTGATCGGCTTCGCCGGAGTGATCGCGCTAGTCGGTATCGACGTCGCCGGGCACCGCGGCGAGCTGCTGGGGATCGGGGCGATCATGGTGACCGCGACCGGCTACGCGATCGGACCGATGCTCATTAAGCACCGTCTGGCCGGCCTCGACCCCCGCGCCACAATGGGCGCAAGCCTCGCGCTCGCCTCGCTGCTGCTGGCCCCGTGGGTGGCGATCGACCTGCCGGCCCGCGCCCCCTCGGCCGGCGCGATCGGAGCCGTGGCCGTGCTGGGGGTGCTGTGCACGGCCGTGGGATTCGTGGTCTACGCGATCCTGATCTCCGAAGCCGGCACCAGCCGCGCCACCGTGATCACCTACGTCAACCCGGTCGTCGCCGTCGCGCTCGGCGTGCTGCTGCTCGGCGAGCAGCCCGGCGCCGGCGCGATCGCCGGCCTGCTGCTGATCCTGGCCGGCGGCTGGCTCTCGACGGACGGCCGCCTCCCGCCGGGGCTGGCGAGCCTCATCGCCCGCGCGCCGCGCTTACGTGGTCAGCCGCGCACTCGGCAACAACCGGAGGTCGAAAGCGCAGTTGGCCACACCAGAGGTGGCTGAATCTGCGTTCAGCGGCGCGGGGGCGCCGAGTGCGTAGTAAGCCACGTGGGGATAAGGGGCCTTGCACGCTCCGCGTCTAAGAGTCCACAGAGACCGCTCCGCCCGCTCGGCGGCCTCCCGCTCGGCGGCCTCCACAGCCCGCCGGCCGCCCGGCCGGCGGCCTCCACAGCCCGCCGGCCGGGCGGGCTCAGGAGATCTTGATCAGGATGATCGTGTTGACCACGAAGGCGAGGGCAAAGCCGATCGTCCAGCGGTTCAGGTTGCGCTCGACGAGCGAGCCGCCACCGAACGGACCCGCGCCGGTGCCGACGCCGAACGCGCCGGACAGGCCGGAGTCCTTGCCCGAGTGCATCAGGATCAGGAACACCAGGACGACGCAGATGAAGACCTGAGTGACGCCGAGGACCGTGGTCATTGCCCGTGCGATGGTAGCGCCCGCTCGCGGTCGAGCGCTCGCAGTATCTCGATCGCCTCCGCGCGGAGGTTGCCGTCGATCTCCTCGTAATCGCTGTCGGACAGCTTGCCGGTGC
>JAFAZZ010000493.1 GCA_019239375.1 Solirubrobacterales bacterium
GCGCGGGCTTCCTCGGTCGTGTGGGCGATCGCGCTGCGCGGCACTCTGAGCCCGGCCGCGGTCATCGTCGCGCGGAACCGCTCGCGGTCCTCGGCACGCTCGATCGCCTCGTAGTCAGCCCCGATCAGCTCTACGCCGTGGCGCTCGAGCGTGCCATCCTCGTGGAGCGTCTTGGCCAGGTTGAGCGCGGTCTGCCCCCCCAGCGTGGGCAGCAGCGCGTCGGGGCGCTCGCGCGCGATCACCTGCCGCACGGGTCCGGCCAGCAACGGCTCCACGTAGGTCGTAGTGGCCACCTCGGGGTCGGTCATGATCGTCGCCGGGTTGGAGTTGACGAGGACCACCTCGTAGCCCTCGTCCATCAGGACCCGGCAGGCCTGCGTGCCCGAGTAGTCGAACTCGGCCGCCTGCCCGATCACGATCGGGCCCGAGCCGATCAGGAGGATCTTGTGCAGGTCGTCGCGGCGCGGCATGTGGGCTTATGCCGCCGTTCGGATCTCGTTCACGAACCGGTCGAACAGGTAGAGCGCGTCGTTTGGGCCGGGTCCCGCCTCGGGGTGATACTGGACCGTGGCACCCTGGACGTCTCGGAGGGCGAGCCCCTCGACGGTGCGGTCGTACAGGTTGATGTGGGTCAGCTCAGCGGCGCCGAAGTCCGTCTCCCAGCGGACGGCCTCGTCGCGGTCGATCGTCCTCGATCCCTCCGGTCCGAGCACGGCGAACCCGTGGTTCTGGCTGGTGATCTCGACCCGTCCGCTCGTCAGGTCCTTGACCGGGTGGTTAGCGCCGTGGTGGCCGAACGGCAGCTTATAGGTCGCGAGGCCGACGGCGCGGCAGAGCAACTGGTGGCCCAGGCAGATCCCGTACACGGGGCGCCGGCCGATCAGCTCGCGGACGCTGCCGACGATGTGATCGAGGGCCCCCGGGTCGCCGGGACCGTTGGCCAGGAAGATCGCGTCCGGATCGTTTTGCAGCAGCTCATCGGCCCCGGCTGTGCAGGGATGAAGCTCGATCGTGGCGCCCCGTTTGAGCAGGTTGCGCACGATCGAGCGCTTGACCCCCGTGTCGATCATCGCGATGCGGACCCGGCCCACCTCGTCGCTTTCCTCGCCGAGCACGAGTCGCTGCTTGGGCGTCACGTCGCGCACGAGGTCGCGCCCGGTCATGTCGGGCTCTTGCTCGATCAGCGCCTGCGCCTGGTCTTGTCGGATGGTGGCCGGGAACACTCCGCCGCGCATCGCGCCGCGGTCGCGGATGTGGCGCACGAGCGCTCGCGTGTCCACGTCGGTGATGGCCGGGATGCCGTTGCGCGTGAGCCAGGTCAGCCACCCCTGCTCGGCGGCCGCAGCGTCGTCGCGGTCGACCGCGGCCCGCATGATCGCGGCCCGAGCGTGAACGCGGTCTGACTCCATGGCCTGCCCCGACACGCCGTAGTTGCCGATCTGGGGGTAGGTGAAGGTGAGCAACTGACCGGCGTAGCTGGGGTCAGTCATCGCCTCCTGGTAGCCCGACATCGAGGTGGTGAAGACGACCTCGCCCACCGCCGACGCCGATGCGCCGCAGGCCAGCCCATCGAAGCGGGCGCCGTCTTCGAGCAGCACGTACGCGGTGGGCGCGCTCACCGAATCGCCAGCGCCTCGGAGAGCATCCGGGTTCTGAACGCGACCGTTCCCGCGGCCACCGTCATTAGGACCTTGCCCTGCAGCATGCGGCCGTCGAAGCAGCAGTTCGTGGCGCGGCTGGCGTAGCCGGCAGCGCCCACCTCGAAGCCTGCCTGGAGGTCGACCAGACAGAGGTTGGCCGCCCGGCCGATCGCGATCGTGGGCACCGCGAGACCGTACAGCGCGCCGCCCTCCGTCATGCGTCTGACCACCGTCGCCAGGTCTAGTTCGCCACAGAGCACGAGCTCGGTATGGAGTGCGGCGAACGCGGTCTCAAGTCCGGTGGTGCCCATCGGCGCCTCCTCGAACGGGACCTCCTTCTCGTGGCTGGCGTGCGGCGCATGATCGGTGGCCACGCAATCGATCACTCCGCTCGCCAGTGCCTTCACCAGCGCGTGGCGGTCCCGCTCGGCCCGCAGCGGTGGGTTCATCTTGAAGCGGCTGTCGAGCGTCCTAACCTCTTGGTGGGTAAGCGCCAGGTGGTGCGGGCACACCTCCGCGCTGACGCGGGCTCCCGCCTGCTTGGCATGCTGCAGAGCTTCGACCGATTCGACGCACGAGAGGTGCTGGAAGTGCACACGTGCATCCTCGTAGCGCGCCAGCGCGGCGTCGCGCGCCACCATCGTTGACTCGGACAGGGAGGGGATCCCCGCGATGCCCAGGCGCGCCGAGACGGCGCCCTCGTGCATCGCTCCGTCCCGGGAGAGATCGGGATCCTCTTCGTGCAGCGCGATCACACCTCCGCACAGCCGCTGGTACTGGAGCGCCTTGCGCAGGATCCCGGCCGACACCACGGGCTTGCCGTCGTCGGTGAAGCCGAGCGCGCCGGCATCGCGCAGCTCCGCCATCTCGGTCAGCTCGTGGCCTTTGAGGTTCTTCGTGATCGCGGCCAGGAAGCCGACGGGAACGTGAGCCTGCCGGGTTGCCGCGTCGGCCAGGGAACGGAGGACCGCCGCGTCGTCGAGGACCGGGTCGGTGTTTGGCATCGCGATCACCGCGCAAAAGCCCCCCGCCGCGGCGGCCGCCGTGCCGGTGTCGAGGTCCTCCTTGTGCTCCTGACCGGGCGTGCGCAGGTGTACGTGCGGGTCGACGAAGCCCGGGAACAGGTGTTTGCCCGCAGCGTCGACGGTCTCGCCGTTCTCGACGGCTGAGAGCGATCCGGGTAAGCCGAGCTCAGCAATCCGGCCGGCGCGGAGCAAGACGTCGTGGGGCGCGTCGAGATCGGCGCGGGGGTCGAGCACGTGGGCGTTCCGGATCAGGAGCTCGGCCGGCTGCCCCGGCCGCCGGAACAGGCGGTTTGTCCCGGGATCCGTCACGCCGCCGCCGCCAGGATCGGGACTCCCACCAGGAGCTCGTAGAGCACCGCCATCCGGACGGCAACGCCCGCCCTGACCTGGGCGCCGATCAGCGCCTGCGCCGAGTCGATCGCCTCTCCCGAGAGCTCGACCCCGCGGTTGACCGGCCCGGGGTGCATCAGGAGCTGCCCGGGTCTCAGCCGCGCCGACGTGATCTGGTAGCGCGCGGCGTACTCGCGCAGCGAGGGCACGAACGAATCGCGCATCCGCTCCTGCTGCAACCGCAGCACGTACACGACGTCGGCCTCTTCGAGGCAGTCCAGCGTGGTCGTGGCCTCGCACCCGAGCGCCTCGATGTCGCGGGGGATCAGCGTGGGCGGGCCGCAGACGGTGACCGTGGCACCCATCCGCGTGAAGGCGAGGATGTTCGAGCGCGCCACCCGAGAGTGGAGCACGTCGCCGACGATCCAGATGCATGCATCGTCGAGCGAGCCGAGCCGGCGGCGCAGCGTGAACACGTCCAGCAGCGCCTGGGTCGGATGCTCGTGCTTGCCGTCGCCGGCATTGATGACCGCGGCAGGCGTCCACCCGGCGACGAGCCCGGCAGCGCCGGCGTGCGGCGAGCGGATCACGATCGCCGCCGGGTCGTAGGCCGACAACGTCTGCACCGTGTCCTTGAGCGACTCGCCCTTGTCGACGCTCGAGCCCTGTGAGCGGACGGAGACCACATCAGCGCTCAGCCGCTTGGCGGCCAGCTCGAACGACGAGCTGGTCCGCGTACTCGATTCGTAGAACAAGTTGACGATCGTCCGGCCGCGCAGCACCGGGACCTTCTTGATTTCGCGCCCGGATACCTCGTCGAAGGACTCGGCCCGATCGAGAATCCGCTCGATCGAGGCGCGGTCGAGGTCGTCGATCGAGAGCAGGTGACGTCCGAGTTTGGTCATGCCGCCACGCGCGTCGGCTTGGCTGCGGGACCGATGGTGACCTCGTCCACGCCGTCGATCTCCTCGACGCAGACATTCACGCGCTGGTCCTGGGAGGTGGGGATGTTCTTGCCCACGTAGTCGGGGCGGATCGGCAGCTCGCGGTGTCCCCGGTCGACCAGCACGCCCAGTTGCACGCGCGCCGGCCGACCGTAGTCGAACACCGCGTCGATCGCCGCGCGTACGGTGCGGCCCGTGTACAGGACATCGTCGACGATCACGATCGTGCGGCCATCGACGCCGAACACCAGGTGGGTGGCGTGGACGACCGGCGCGCTCGCGCGGATCGTGAGGTCGTCGCGGTAGAAGGAGATGTCGACGTCCCCTAGCGGCACAGCCGGCTCGAGCAGTTCGCTGGTCAGCGCCTGCAGCCGCCGCGCCAGCACCGCGCCGCGGCGGTGGATCCCGACAAGCGCGATCGGCCCGTCCGGGTTCTTCTCCACTATCTCGTGAGCGATCCGCACGAGCGTGCGTCGCATGTCGTCGCGGTCGAGCACGACCGTGGCCATCTCTCTACGTGCCCCTTCCTGGCCTCACCGGACCGGGTTAAAGGAACCGACGCGATTGAGCGTAACAGGGGGCGCGGCAGACCGCCGCGGGCGCTCGCTCGGTGGCGATCACGGCGCCCGCCGCCGGCGCCTCGCTCGATGGCGATTACGGCTGCCCCCGCGGGCGCCTCGCTCGATGGCGATCACGGCCACCCACCAGGTGCTTGGGAAGTTTCTCGGAATTATTCGGGGTTTCTTCCCACGCCCCGATGGCGGTAGAGCACGTGCGGCAGGCCGCCGTGCACGATGTCCCGTTCGTACTCGAAGCCCGTCTTCTCCATGACCCGCCGCGAGGCGATGTTGTCCGGGAGGGTGAAGGCGACGATCTCGAACAGATCGAGCTGATCGAAGGCCACCTCCACGCACGCGCGGGCCAGCTCGGTGGCGAGGCCCCGCCCCCAGCGCTCGGGGACGATCGCCCAGCCTGCCTCCACGTCGTGCAAGCCGGCGGTGTAGGTGTACTGAAGGCCGCCGCGCCCGACCATCTCGCCGGTCTCGCGATCTCGCAGCAGCCACATGCCGAACCCGTGGCGCTCCCAGTGATCGACTTTGGCCTTCAGGCCGTCGACGACGTCGCGCTCGGTGAGCGGCTCGGATGCCACCCACAGCGTGGCCGACACGCGCGGGTCGAGCAGGAGCTCCAGCTGCTCGGCGCCGTGCTCGGGGCGCAGGCGCTCGAGCACCATGCGGGCGGTTTCGATCCGCTCGATCGTCCCCGTGCTCATCGGGCCGGGTCCGCCACCGCGTGGGTGTCCTCGATGTCGCCGGCCCGCCGCTCGTCCCAGCTGATCAGCTCGGGCTCACCCCGCTCGGGAAACGGGATATCGATCGCGTCGAAGTCGCGCGGGAGCACGGTGCCCGGGAAGATGGCACGCGCTTCGTCACGCAGCAGGCCCACCGGATAGCGGGTCGAGAAGTGCGTCAGCGCCAGCATGGTCACGCCTGCGTCCCGGGCCAGAGTGGCCGCCTGGCCGGCGGTCGAATGGCCGGTCTCTGCGGCTCGGTCACGCTCCTCCTCGGCGAACGTCGCCTCATGCAGGAGAAGATCCGCCTCGTGGCTGGCGATGCGTAGCGTCTCGCACGGCGAGGTGTCGCCCGAGATCACAACCTTTCGCCCGGCGCGAGGTGGCCCGAGTACCTGCTCCGGTCGCACCCCGCGGACGCTCTCCCCGCGCTGCAGGCGCCCGAACTCCGGTCCTGGCGAGACTCCGAGGGCCGTGGCCGCAGCTGGGTCGAACTGGCCCGGGCGGGCATCCTCGTAGAGGGCGTAGCCGAGCGCGCTCGAGACGCGATGCGCCACCGGGACCGGCGCGATCTTGTAGGCGTCGCGCTCGAGCGCATCGCCCGGCGTGAGCTCGACCAGATCGAGTTCGAAGCGCACCCGCCCGGCGAGGCGCATCGCGAGCGTGACCAGCTCGCGCAGCCCCGGAGGGCCGTGAATGGCAAGGGGCCGCTCGCGGCCCCGCAGGTCGAAGGTCTTCAACAGCCCGGGGAGGCCCAGCCAGTGGTCGGCGTGAAAATGGGTCAGGAACACCTCGGTCAGGTCGGTCAGGCCGACCGATTGCACGAGCTGGCGCTGGGTGCCCTCGCCGCAGTCGAACAGGATGCGGTCCCCGCCGCGCCGAACCAGCACGGCGGGCAGCCCACGCCGCGGCGTCAGGACCGAGCCAGCCGTGCCGACGAAGAAAACCGAGAGGTCCACGCGGCCCAGTCTGTCAGCCGACGACGATCACCTCGAACGTCAACCGGCCCGGCTGCGACCGGGCCGCGCCCATCGTGCGGTGCGGGGCGCGCCGGCGCTCGGTTGGGCTCCCCGGGTTGAAGATCTGGAATCCGTCGGGCGCGCGCTCGTGCAGCGGGATGTGCGAATGCCCGAACACGACGGCGTCGGCGTCGGGAAACCACCGCCGTAGTCGCGCCAGGCGGCCCTTGGACGGGCCGGCGTCGTGCACCAGCGCGATCGTCGCCCCGCCGATGTCGGTTTGCGCCCTCGCCGGCAGCGCCGCCCGCACATGCGCGTCGTCCACGTTCCCGTGCACGGCGATAACCCGGCCGTACGCCTCCAGCTCGCGCAGCACGGCCAGCGTGCTCAGGTCGCCGGCGTGGAGGATCAGATCGGCCTCGCGCAGGCGCGCCACGCAGGCGTCGGGCAGCCGCCGCGTCCCCCGTGGCAGGTGGGTGTCCGAGATAAGGGCGATGTGCACGCTAGATTTCGAGTCTCCCCCTTGCGCCCGTAGCTCAGGGGATAGAGCGTTCGCCTCCGGAGCGAAAGGTCGCAGGTTCAAATCCTGCCGGGCGCGCTAGCTACCAAACCGCCTGGACCTGCCGGTTCTGAGGCGAACGCTGCCGGACTGGTGCGCAGCCGGCGCGTGCGCGTCAGCGCTGCGCCACCCATCCCCCCATTTCGGCGTGGTCAGCCTTGCTCGTGCCGACCACTGGATGAAGGTCGATGGCGGGCGAATGGCGGCTTGCCGGAGTCTCGCGACCGAGCGCCTCGGCCATGGCGCGAACGTGGTGCGGGCCGCCTCCGCAGCAGATGCCGATGTAGCGGATGCCGGCGTGTTGCGCCCAGCCTGCGAACTGCGCCATCTCAAAGCGTGTGCAGGAGAACGGCTCGAGCTGTATTGGGAAGGCTCGGCCGCCCTCGGCCGTGATGAGCGACTCGAAGGCCGGCGTCGCGTCGGAGGTTCGATAGGGAACCGGCTGTGCGGCGATGGGCGCGTCTACACCGGCAAGGAGCTCGGCCAGCAGCGGCTTGATCGTCCGCGGTCCACGCGAGCAGTTGAGCCCGACGATGCTCGCCCCTGCGTCCGCCGCTCGGCGGCACGCCTCGACGTACGCGTAGCCGTCGTAGGTGCTGGTGGGGTGAACGCTGGCGAAGGTCACCATGGCCGGTAGACCGAGCTCGTGGCAGACCTCCACCCCGACCAGCGCCTCGCCGAGATAGTCGTTGGTCTCGGCAATGACGAAGTCGACGCCCTCATCCACCGCCCAGCTCAGTTGCTCCTCGTATTGCGCGCGCACGATGGCAGCGGTGCGCCGCGCATCCGCGGGATCGTAGGACCAGGTGTTGGAGATGTTGGCCGCCACGAGTGCCCCGCCTTCGCGAGCGACCTGATTGGCGATGCGCACGGCGGTTCGGTTCATCTCCTCGAGGTCCCCCTCGCGACCGACTGTCTTCAGCTTCTCGCGGTGGGCGTAATAGGTGAGCGCTACCATGACCTCAGCGCCGGCCCGCAGGAACTCGCGGTGCAGCTCGATCAACGCCTCTGGCACGTCGAGAATGACCTCGGGAACGTACGGCCCGGCCTTGATGTAGCCGCGGCGCTCGAGTTCGAAGACGTAACCCTCGGCCCCGAGGATCACGTCCTCAGCGAGCCGTTGCTGAAGCGTTCGCGCTGACGGCCGATCCTGCATCAAAACGTCCTTTCGTGAACCGCCCGGGGTCAAAGCGGCTGACGTCGTACATGGTGCCCTCCACTGCGAGCTCTGCCAGCACACGCCCGACCCACGGGGCGAACTTGTAGCCAGTGCCTCGCCACCCGACTCCGACATAGGCGCCGGTAAAGCCGGGCACGGCGCCCAGGACGAACTCGTCGTCGGCGACGAGGTCATAGTCGCACCCGTCGACATCATCAACCGGCTCGACGCTCGCCTCCATCAGCGCTGGCATGCAGTGCTCGACGAACGACGCGACGCTGTCGATCGGGGTCGCCGAGCGCGGCAGGTCTGGCGGGTGGTAGTAACCGATCTTGACCTTGTCGATCAGTCCGTCGATGACCGGGTGGCAGTAAATCCCGGCGTCGAGATAGGCGATGACAGGCATGGCGCCCGAGGCGAACTGCTCGCGGAAAGCGGCCCGAGGAGTGAAGTACTTGGCTTCGATCGGCCGGTCGCGCGTGAGCGGGACCTGGAGGAGGGCCCCATCGAGCCGGGCGAGCACCTCGTTCGTGCCGTGCCCGGCGGTCACGACAAGCGATCGCGACGTCCACTCGCCGACGTCGGTACCGACACGAATTTCGCTCCCGTGACGTCCGACGAAGCGAGTGGTGACGCCCTGCACGATGCGCACCCCACGTTCGGCCAGCGCCCGCTGCAGA
>JAFAZZ010000124.1 GCA_019239375.1 Solirubrobacterales bacterium
GATCACCGCACGGTCCGACGTTGCGATCAGCGGATTGCAGTCGAGCTCGACGATCTCGGCGTGGCGCTCGACCATCGCGCTGACTCGGAGCAGGACATCCTCGATCGCTGCCACGTCGCAGCGAGGGGCTCCGCGGTACCCGTCGAGCAGCGGGAACGTCTTCAAGGATCGAATCATCTCACGCGCGTCGCGATCGGTCAGCGGGGTGATGCGAACGGAAACGTCCTTGATCAACTCGGCTGGCGTGCCACCCGCGCCGCATGCCAGTACCGGGCCGAAGCTGTGGTCGTTGACCACGCCGACGAGCAGCTCCACGCCATCCGGCGCCATTGGCTGCACCAGAAGGGCCTCGAGCTCATATCCGGCGCGGGTGACCGCGTGCTCGATCTCGCCCGCCGCGGAGCGCACCTCATCGGCGCCTTCGAGTCCGAGGCGTACTCCGCCGGCGTCGGTCTTGTGCAGCAGCCCGCGCGCCACGGCTTTGAGCGCCACCGGCACTCCGAGCCGGACCGCGACGTCGGCGGCTTGCACCGCATCCGTCACCTCCTCCGTGGTGATCAGCGGGAGTCCGAAGAAATCGAACAGCTGCTTGACGGACGCGGGGGAGAGCCAGCCATCGCCACGCGCAAGCTCCCGGCTAATCATGGCGGCGGCTTCCACCGAACGCAGACCCTCGATCCGCGGCACCGTTCCCGCGTCTCGGGCGCGCCACCGGGCGTGTCGGACCGCTCGCGCCATCGCCTGGGCGGCCGCCTCGGGAAACTCATAGCCGGGTACCCGTACCGCTGCGGAGTCCAACGCCGGGGGGATGCCCCCGCTGACCATGAACGCCGTGGCAATGGCAATGGCCGGATTGCGTTCCGCCACCTCACGCACCGTCGCCGCCACGTCAGACGCCGTGGTCGCCAGGGCGGTGACAAAGATCGTGATGATCGCGTCGCACGCATTGCCGTCGATCAGCGTTTGGAGCGTGCGACGATAGTCTGTCGCGGAAGCGGTCGCGATCATGTCGATTGGGTTGCCGACGGCGGCGCTCGGGGGCAGGAGTTCGCGAAGTCGTGCCTGCACGTCGTGCGGGAGCTCCGGGATCTCGACGCCGAACGCCTGGCAAGCGTCGGCGCACAGGATCCCGGGCCCCCCGCCATTGGTGACGATCGCCACTCGATCGCCGCGAGGGACCGGCTGCGCCGACAACAGCGCAGCGACATCGAACAGCTCGGACATGGTGTCGGTACGGATCACTCCGGCCTGCTCGAATAGGGCATCGACAGTCACGTCTGACGCCGACAGCATCGCGCCGGTGTGAGACGAGGTGGCACGCGCACCGGCTGCGGACCGGCCGCTCTTTACTGCCAGCACGGGCTTGCTCGCCGCGACGTGGCGGGCAATTCGTGCGAACTTGCGCGGGTTGCCGAACGACTCGAGGTACAGAAGCACCAGCTGGGTGCCGTCATCCTGCTCCCAGTATTGAAGAAAGTCGTTACCAGAAAGATCGCAGTTGTTGCCCACCGAGGCGAAGGACGAGAGCCCGATACCCAGCCGGCTCGCGGCCTCGATGATCGCGATCCCGACGCCCCCGCTCTGTGACATGAAGCCGACTGCACCCGGCACCGCCGCTGGTGCGGCGAAGGTGGCATTCAGCCGTACCTCGGGTGACGTGTTGAGCGTGCCCAGGCAGTTGGGCCCGACCACCCGGACGCCGGCCGCGCGGCACACCTCGACGAGATCGCGCTGGCGACGGGCGCCATCGATGCCGCTTTCGGCGAAGCCCGAGGAGATCACCAGCAGCGCTCGCACCCCGCCATCGGCGCATTCGCGGGCCGCCGCGACGACCGCCTCGGCGGGGACCGCGACCACGGCGAGCTCGACGGGCTCCGGGACGTCGCGTATTGAGCGGTGGGCTGTAAGCGACTGCACCAGGTCCGCCTGGTTATTGACCGCGTAGACGGGCCTGTTGAACCCGGCGGCGAGAAGGTTGTGCAGGATCTCACCGCCGACCGTTCCTCTCCGCCTGGATGCTCCGATAACTGCCACCGACTTCGGTTCCAGGAAGCTCCGAACCGCGGCCACTGCTCCAATCCGCTCTCGCTCCTCGAACCGTGCGATGCCGTCGGGTGCGAGCGAGGTGGGTAGCTCGACCTCGAGTGCGTCCGGAAGGGAGCGGACTTCAGCGGGAAAGCCGCTCTCGCGAAACACGTCGATCATGCGGTGGTTTTGTGGCAGCACGTCGGCGACGAAGGTCGATATCCCGTGCTGCTGGGCCACTTCCGCTAGATGGGCGAGCAGGATCGTGGAGATGCCGAGACCCTGCCATTGGTCGGCGACCATGAACGCGACTTCGGCTCGATTCGCGTCGATCCGAACAAAGGCGGCGTGGGCGAGAATCCCTTGCGGGGTGCCCCCCTCGGCGAGCAGGGCAAAGCGGCTGGCGTAGTCGACGTTCACCGACCACGACGTGGCCCAGTCCAGGTTCGGCTGCCCGAAGAAGCGAAAGCCGATCGATTCTGGTGAGAGCGCCTCCAGGAACTTGCGGATCGCCGGACCATCGTCGGTGCAAACGGGACGCACGTGCACGGTTGCGCCGTCGCGGAGGACGACGTCCGCTTCCCGCTCCCAAGGATAGGCGGTCCGAGACGAAGTCATAAGTGCCGCACGTCGTGCTCGGGCCGCCTGTCGATCACGGCCAAGGTTTAGCAACCGCGACGGGGGCTCTGTCGTCCGGGAAAACCCGAAGCTGAGCAACGGGATTCCCGTACCACCTCCGAGTACGAAGCCAAGCGCGCGGTGGCGCGCCAAGGACCGACTTGCCCTGCATCGATGATCTCGCAATGAACCGGAAAGTGCTCGTCACTGCCGCCAGCCGCCACCCCGGGAGCGAGGAGATCGCCCAGGCATCGCGGCTGGCTTGGGCGATCGAGGCCTCGCCGGCGAGGCGCGCCCGGTCGACGCCGTGAGCGATCTCGATGACTACAGCGCCGTTGTCCTCGCAGCGCGGTCTACATGAACCGATGGCTGAGCGAGGCTCGCCGCTTCGCCCAGGTCCACGCCTCGAGCTTTGCATGATGCCGGTGTGGCTCTTCAGCTCAGGCCTGCTCGGGCCGCCGCCGTGCACGTGGGATGCTTCTACGGACCCGGATGAGCAGCT
>JAFAZZ010000134.1 GCA_019239375.1 Solirubrobacterales bacterium
CGGCTGCTGTACGACTCCAAGCAGATCTTCGACGACCAGCTCGAGCACGTCGCGCAGGCCAGCGAGCGCCGCGGCGGTGCGGGCGCGCTCGACCTGGCGCTGCTGACCGACGGGCTGCGCGCCGAGCGCGAGCAGGGCATCACGATCGACGTCGCCTACCGGTACTTCCAGACACCGAGGCGCAAGTTCGTGATCGCCGACACGCCCGGCCACGAGCAGTACACGCGCAACATGGTCACGGGCGCCTCCACGGCCGACCTGTCGATCGTGCTCGTGGACGCCCGCACCGGCGTGGTGGAGCAGTCCAAGCGCCACGCCTACATCGCCTCGCTGCTGCGCATCCCGCATCTCGTGGTGTGCGTGAACAAAATGGACCTGGTCGGCTACGACGAGGCCGCGTTCGACCAGGTGGTCGAGGAGCTGACCGATTGGACCGCGCGCCTGGACATCGGGGACGTCACCTTCATCCCGATCTCCGCTCTGCACGGCGACAACGTCGTCGAGCGCTCGCTGGTCACGCCGTGGTACGACGGGCCGCCGCTGCTCTATCACCTGGAGCACGTGGTCATCGCGCCCGACCGCAACCTGACCGACTTGCGCTTCCCCGTCCAATGGGTGATCCGGGTGGGCGGGTCCCAAGTGAACGGGCAGCACGACTACCGGGGCTACGGCGGGCAGATCGCCGGTGGGGTCGTGCATGCCGGCGACGAGGTGATGGTCCTGCCGAGCGGCCGGCGCACCCGTGTCGCCGCCATCGAGACGTATGAGGGCGCGGTCGAGAACGCCTTCCCGAACATGTCGGTGGCCATCCGGGTCGACGACGACCTGGACATCTCGCGCGGCGACATGATCGCCGAGCCCGGGGATCCCCCGACCGCCGCGCGCGAGCTCGACGCGATGCTCTGTTGGATGGGGGAAACGCCCCTGCGCCCGGGCGCTCGCCTGACCATCAAGCACACCACGCGCATCACCCGCGCGCGGGTCGAACAGCTCGACTACCGCGTCGAGGTCAACACGCTCGGCCACGAGCCCGCCGATGAGCTGACGCTGAACGAGATCGGGCGGGTGCGGATCCGCTCCGGCTCGCCGCTGATGGCGGACCCCTACGCTCGCAACCGTACGACCGGCAGCTTCATCCTGATCGATGAGGCGTCCAACGACACGGTGGCGGCGGGGATGGTGCTGAGCGCGCGATAGCCGGCGCGCGAGCCCGTCTGGCCGGCGGGGCGCGCCGGTCTGGCCGGCGGCCATTTGGGATAGAACCCCGAATATGTCGGAGTTTCCTCCCAGGCGGGCAGCGCGCGAGGAGGAGAGCTACCACCAGGGCACCGGATCGATGTCCACGGCCGCCGCGCTGGACGACCGCGGCGTTTTCACCCCGCCACCGCCACCGGCAGGCCTCACCGTCACCGAGCCGACGCGCAAGACGCCCGTCCACGCGATCACTCAGGTGCTGGTGGTCGGAGGCGGTCCGGCCGGCTTCGCGGCGGCGCTCGCCGCCCGCCGCGCCGGCGCCGAGGTTCTGCTCGTGGAGCGCTACAACCATCTCGGCGGCCTCTCCACCGGCGGCCTGGTTATCTGGATCGACCGCATGACCGACTGGACCGGGCGCCTGGTCATCGCGGGCATCGGGCAGGAGCTTCTGGAGCGTCTGCCGGAGGATGCGGTGGCGGGAGCGCCGACAACACTGTGGGGTTCGACCGACTCCGACGACGTCGCCTATTGGCGCGAGCGCCAGGGCGCCTTCCGCGACACCGTCACCTGGTCGCCGATGATCGACCCGGAATGGCCCAAGTACCTATCGGCGGAGATGCTGATCGAGGCCGGGGGTGAAGCTCCTGCTCCATAGCTGGGCGGCCGAGCCGCTCCTCGACGGACGGCACGTCCGCGGCGTGACGTTCGAGAGCAAGCAGGGCCGGCGCGCCATCCTGGCCGAGGTGATCATCGACGCCACCGGCGATCTGGACCTCTGCGCCCGGGCGGGCCTGGAATTCGAGGCCGAGACCAAGGCTGGCGGGGCCGGCATCGCCCACTGTCTGAACACCGGCTGGCTCTGGGCCGGCGTCGACTTCGCGCGCTGGATTGCCTTCAAGCGCGATGATCCGGCTGCCTACCGGCAGCTCATGGCTGACGCGGGCGACGCGCTTGACTTCGCCGAGCGCCCGGTGGTTGGGTGGAGCAATGACGTGGCGCTGTTCCTCGGGCCGCGGCTGAGCGGCTACAGCGGCGTGGACGTGAGCGATCTGACGCGGGTCGAGGTGGAGTCGCGCCGGCGGATGGTCGCGCACCTAGACCACTTCCGTCGCCAGGCTCCCGGGTTCGAGAACGCCTGGCTCATGCTGTCGGCCCCTCAGATCGGGGTCCGCCATACCCGCCGGCTGCTCGGCCGGCACAGGCTGACCATTGACGACTGGCGTGAAGGCATCCGCCACCGGGACGAGATCGGCGTCTCGCCCTCGCCGTCGCAGAAGTTCGCCAACGTGTCGGTGCCTTACCGCGCGCTGGTTGCGCGCGACCTCGACAACCTGCTGGCGCCCGGTCGTCACATGTCTTGCGACCCTCAGACTCAAGCGTTCATGCGCGAGATCCCGCAGTGCTGGCTGACTGGGCAGGCGGCCGGGGTGGCCGCGGCGCTGGCGGCGTCGGGCCGGATCGCGGCGGCCGACGTCGACGCCGGCGCCCTACAGGCGGAGCTCAGCAGGCAGGGAACCTACCTTCAGGTCGACGCCGGCTCGACGACCGCGATGGCCGGCGGCCCACCGCGGGGCCCAAAGGTCTCGATCACGGCGGACACGCCAGCGTTCTGAGCCCCGGCCACCACGACCTGCACCGCCTGCTCTGAAGTCAGCACGCTCACCTCGTCCCCGAGGCCGTGCTCCGCCGCGCTGTCCGGAATCGCATCGGGGTGCTCGGAGGACAGGCGCCACCGCGTCTTCCCCGACACCGCATCCTTGCCCACCGCGGCCAGCGCCGCCCGGCTGTTCACCGCGTGCTCGTAGACGAAGCGACGCAGGTCGTCCTTCGTCCACCCCGCGCCGGCGAACAGCGAGGCGTGCTCGGGCCCGAGCGCGATACAGGCGCTGATCGTCTCGTGGATGAGCGCGCCAGTCCGCCGGACGGTGTCGGCGAGGTCGAGCCCGAGCTGCTCGGGTACC
>JAFAZZ010000165.1 GCA_019239375.1 Solirubrobacterales bacterium
CGGCTGCGCGCGGCCACATCCAGTCGCTGATCGCGGGAGCGGTGCTGTTCATCGCGGCGATGCTGCTCGTGTCGCTGGGCGTGATCGGCGACCTGCTCGACGCGCAGCGCACGCTGTCTCAGCGCACGTTCGAGCGAGTGCGCCGGATCGAGCTACAGCTGGGGGTCGAGCCGTCGCACTATGAGCCCGGAGCGCCGGCGCACCGACCGGGCACGCCCAGCGTGAGCGAAACGCCGCCCGCCCCGGACCGCAGGGCGCTCGAGGTATGAGCCGCATCCTCGGGCTCCCCCCCAGTGCCCACAGCCGCCTGGCCGCCGTGCCCACCGGCAACACCTACGACAAGTACGGCTCGAGCAATCCGGTGGTCCGGCGGCTGATGTCCGGCTTCGAGGGAACGCTCGAGCGCCTGTTCAGGCAAGCCGCGCCGAGGTCGGTGCTCGACGTGGGATGCGGCGAGGGCGTGCTCACCTACAAGTGGGCGGAGTGGCTGGGCGAGAAGCCGGTGGTGGGCGTCGACCTGGCCGACCCCAAGCTCGAGGCCGAGTGGCGCACGCGGCGGCGGGAGAACCTGGAATTCCGCGCGATCGCCCCGGGTGAGTTGCCTTTTCCGGACGATTCGTTCGATATGGTGGGCGCGATCGAGGTGCTCGAGCACGTGCCCGAGCCAGATCGGACCCTGGCCGACATGGCGCGCGTGGCGGCCCGTCACCTGCTCGTCTCGGTGCCGCGCGAGCCAATCTGGCGCGTGCTAAACGTTGGCCGCGGGGCCTACCTACGCGACCTCGGGAACACCCCCGGACACATCAACCACTGGTCAAAGCGGGCCTTCGTGGCGACGGTGGCGCGGCATGGCGAGGTCATCGAGGCGCGCTCGCCGTTTCCCTGGACGATGCTGCTGGTGAAGGTCTCCTGATGGCGGGCGCCAGATCGCCCGAGAGCACGGCCACGGCGCCGGCGCCCAGCCGGCGTCCGCCCCCGCAGGACGCCAACGGTCGCATAGTTGGCGCGGGGGCGAGCAGGTCCTATGCATCTGGGGCCCGCGTACTCACCATCGGCATCGCCTCGACCGGCATCTTCACGTTCCTGTACCTGGCCACGGCCAGCCACGTGCTCGATCCAGCCTCCTACAGCCGCATCTCGCTCTGCTGGGCGATCATGTTCGTGATCCTGTCGGTGATCTACCGGCCGGTCGAGCAGCTGCTCTCACGGACGATCGCCGACCGCCGGGCGCGCGGGCTGCACGGTCATCCGCTGCGCATCCCGGGACTGATCCAGTTCGGGTTCGCGTCGCTGTTTTTGATCGTCGCGCTGGTCATGAGGCCCCAGATCGAGCAGGGAATGTTCGACGGTTCGAGCGCGCTGTACTGGATCCTGGTCGTCGGCGTGCTGGCCTACTCGGCCAGTTACTTTGCCCGCGGCTGGCTCGCTGGACACGAGCGCTTCGCGTTGTACGGCGGGCTGGTCTTCCTCGAGTCGACCTCCCGCTTCTTGTTCGCGCTGGCCGTCGCCGTCGGCATCGCGTCCGGCCAGGGCGCGGTGGGCCTCGGCATGGCCGTGGCACCGTTCGCGTCGCTGTGCGTGATCCCGTTCGCCTTCTCGCGCCTGCGGATCGGTGCCCCTTCCGGCGTGCCGGCGGCCGACGCCGCGAGCGAAGGCCCGGCCCACGCCGACATCGAGGAGGCCGCGGCGGACCTCAGCCTCAAGCGCGGAGCCGGGTTCGCGGTGTCGGTCGTCGGCATCATGCTGGCCGAGCAGACCCTGATGAACGCCGGCGTCCTGATTGTCGCCGCGAAGGCGGGGAGCAAGGCGGGACTCACGGTCGGCATCACCGGGTTCGTGTTCAACGTCCTGTTGATCGTGCGAGCCCCGCTGCAGCTGTTCCAGGCCGTCCAGACGTCGATCCTGCCCCATCTGGCCGGGCTGGAGGCGCGCGAGAGCGCGGACGAGTTCCACCACGCCATCCGCATGACGGTGAGGGTGATCGCGGCCTTTGCCGGCGCGGTGGCCATCGGGCTGCTCGCGATCGGTCCGTTCGTGATGACCGCGCTGCTGGGGAACAAGGGCTTTCACTACGGGAGGTTCGGCCTGGCCATCGTGGGCGTCGGGATGGGGCTTCATCTGGTCGCCGGAACCCTAAACCAGGCCGCTCTGGCCCGCGGCCGCAATGGCCTGGCCGCGGTCGCCTGGCTCTCGGCCGCGGCGTTGTTCGTGGTGTTCGTAGCCGCGCCGACCATCCATTCCGAGGTGACCCGGGTCGAGGTCGCCTACTTCACCGCCGCCTTCGTGTTGTCCGGGCTGCTGTGGGCGATCTACCGGCAGGGCCCTGCAGCCACTCGCGCGCCCGTCCCGGCCGCTTCGAGCGTCGGATAGCCGCCAATCAGCTGTTGAGGTTCTGGCAGGCGGTCTCCTTGGCCGCCGCCCTTTCGAGATCCGGATTGCTCAGGCCGCTGGCGTCGATGTTGTTGAGCGACCCGCGCACGCCGGCCCCAAGCGCCTGGGCGGCCGTCTTGAAGGAGGATGCCGAGTCCGTCGGCAGCGAGGTGGCCTTGGACGACGCGGTCCGCATCGCATCCCTCAGCTCCGTGAAAGCCTTGACGATCGTGCCGGCTACGGCCTTGCCGTTGGAGATGTCCGGCGTGCCGGCGGCGCGGATCCGCGATAACGCGTGGTCGGAGTCCTTCTCGACCGCCGTGAGGAAGCCCTGGAGGGTCTTCTTGGCCCGCGCGGCGTTTGTCGCCGTGGAGTTGTTGAGCGCGCTCGAGCGGGTCACCACGTCCCGCTCCAGCGGCGAGATCGCCGAGCAAACGGACTTGACGTAGCTCGCAGGCTTGATCTTGGAGGACCCGCTCGATCCGCAGCCGGCGCAGAGCGAGACGGCGATCAGCAGCGCGAGCGTCCACCGAAAACTCGCAGAATGCACCATCGGCAGCCTAGCGTCGCGTCGGGCTCGGTGCGCGTAAGCCGGCGAGCCGCGAGAGGGTCGGGCGAACCCCGCGGGGGGTCACGCGCGCGGAAGGCGCGGACCGCGGGGGCGCGCCGGGTCAGCCGAGGCCCGTGGGAGGATCGGGCGAAGCCCGCGGGAGGGTCAGGCGACTCCAGCGGCGCGGGCGATCGCGGCGTAGGCGCCGGCCGGGTCGGCCGACCCGAACACCGCCGAACCGGTGACCAGCAGGTTCGCGCCGGCCTCGACGCACGATCGCGCCGTCTGCTCGTGCACTCCGCCGTCGACCTCGAGCGCGACGTGATCGGGCAGGGCTCGGCGCATCCGACCCAGCTTGTCGAGCGAGGCGGGGATGAACTCCTGGCCGCCCCACCCTGGATTGACGCTCATGCACAGCGCCAGGTCGAGCAGCTCGTGCCCGATCTCGTCCAGGCTCGCCGCCGGCGTGGCCGGCGAGATCGCGGCGCCCGCCGCGCATCCCGCCTCGTGAATGGCCGACAGCGTGTAGTGCACGTGCGGCGTCGCCTCGATGTGGATCGTGATGCTGTCGGCGCCGGCGCGGGCGATGTCACCCACGTAACGCTCGGGACGATCGATCATCAGATGTACGTCGAGGATGGCGCCGGCACCGTGCACTCGGTCGGCGAGCGCGTCGACGATCACGGCGCCGAACGTAATCGGAGGTACGAAGTGGCCGTCCATGACGTCGACGTGGATGACTCGTGCCCCGGCGTCCAGCACCTCCTCGACCTGAGCTCCCAGGCGGGCGAAGTCCGCAGACAAGATCGACGGCGCGATGCGGCGCCCGCGCAGCAGGCGCAACGTGGTCTCCGCGGGGCGGTCGGTTTGGACGGCCAAGTCAGACCGCCCGCAGCATGCTGCCCTGGCAGTGGTTGCAGGCCACGACGGCCGTGCTGGACATTCGCACGATCGTCGAGTGCTCCCCGCAGTTGGGGCAGACCGAGACGAGCTCGTAACGCTGAAGGCAGTAGACGCAGCGGTAGCGCCCGGGTGCCGCCGTCGGGCGTAGCCACGGCTCACCGCAGGCCGGGCACTCGGGACCGAGCTTGGGCGCGGAGTCAGTCAACATGGAGAAAGGTTAACGAGCGTCGCGGGCGCTCACCGGCGGCGCAGGCGGGCGATGAAGAACCCGTCGGTCGCGTCGCGGTACGGCAGGAGCTGAACGCCGGGCCCCGACCGGACGCCGAGCATGTCCAGACCGTCCAGGAGCCCTCCTTCAACGCTGAAATCGGGGTGTCCGTTCAGGAAGCGCTCCACGACCTCGCGCCCCTCGGCTCGCGAGATCGTGCACACCGAGTACACGAGCGTGCCCCGTGGAGCGAGCGCAGCGGCGCCCGTGGCCAGGATCCCGGCCTGGAGTGAGGCCAGCTCTCCGATCGCCTCCGGGCGTGCCCGCCAGCGCAGATCCGGACGTGACCGGAGGGTGCCCAACCCGCTGCACGGCGGGTCCACCAGCACGCCATCGAACGGCCCGTCGGCACGCCCCGCGGCGGCGTCGCCGACCTCGACCCGTACGCACGAGGCCCGCATGCGCGCGATTGTGCGCTCGAG
Organism: Solirubrobacterales bacterium; assembly: GCA_019239375.1. Classification (GTDB taxonomy): domain Bacteria; phylum Actinomycetota; class Thermoleophilia; order Solirubrobacterales; family Solirubrobacteraceae; genus Palsa-465. The sequence continues at coordinate 4,514 of JAFAZZ010000165.1, forward strand.
CGCGGCCGCTCGTCCGGGATGCCTCTCGACCGCAACGATCCTGCCCCGGTTCTCCATCAGCGCGGCCAGGTGGGTCGTCTTGCCCCCGGGCGCGGCACACAGATCGAGGACCCGCTGACCTACGCGGGGAGCGAGGATCCGCGAGACCAGCATCGAGGCTCGAGACTGCGGCTGTATCGCGCCGGCTCGCCACAACTCCGAGGCCTGCACGTCGAACGGACCATCGAGCACGAGCCCCTCCGGCAGGCCCGCGGCCGGCCTACTGGGCACTGGGAGGGCGGCGGCCACCTTCGCCGGCGTGGCCGCCAGCGAGTTGACGCGCAGCGCGGATTCCGCAGGATCGTTGACCGCGCGCAGGAGTTCACGGGCCGTTTCCCCGCCCAGCTCCCTCCACCACCGGCTGGCAAGCCAGACTGGCACCGAATGTTGGAGCGCCGCCGCCTCCGGCGTGGCATCCGTGAGGCGCGCGAGCAGCTCTGGTCCCTCCCGCGCGGCCCGCCGGAGCACCGCGTTGACCAGCCCGGCGGCGTGCGGCCTGACGCGCTTGGTCAGCTCGACGCCCTCGTTGACGGTGGCGTGCTCGGCGGGGCCCGCCAGATACAACAGCTCAAACAACCCCAGGCGGAGCACGGCGAGCACCGCTGCGTCAAGCTGCCGCAGCGGGCGGTCGAGCACTGCTGCCGCAACGTAGTCGAGCGTGCCGCGCCGCTGCACGGTCCCGTAACTGAGCGCCATGGCCAGCCCGCGGTCCCGCGCCTCGAGTCCCGCGGCCTCGGCGGCGAAGGCCCGGTCGGCGTAGGCATCCTCCTCGAACACGCGCCGCACCACGCGCAGAGCGCACGCGCGCGCGGGCGAGACACGACCGCGGGTCTTCAGCGCAGGCAAGGCGCTCACCTACCTCCGCCGGCCCCGGAGGTAGTCCTCGCCAGTCATCGGCCGCCGCCCCGGCGGCTGCACCTGGACGAGTTCGAGCGCACCGTCGGCGCATCCGAGGACCGGACGGAGTCCTTCGAGCGAGAGCCTGCCTGCCGGCGGGCCGTCCGGCAGCACGCGCGCGGCGCGCACCCCGAGCCTCTCGCCGCCGGTGAGGAGCACGTGCGCGCCGATATGGGGCGTGAGTGCCCGCACCGTCCGCTCGAGCTCGGCCGCCGGGCGCTCCGGGTCGAGCTCGCGCTCGCCCGGCCCGATCTTCGCCGCATACGTGGCGAGCACCTCGTTCTGCGGGGTACACGGCGGTGACTCGTCGAGCGTTCTCACGAGGAGGGCCGCCCCAAGCTCCTCGAGCCGCGCCGCCAGGGTGCCGTAGGTGTCATCGGGAGCGATCGGCTCGCTTGCCTGCGCGCACACGGGCCCGTTGTCGAACCCCTCCCCCATCCGCATGATCGACACGCCGGTGCGCTCGTCGCCGCTCATGATCGCCCGCTCGATCGGCGCCGCCCCGCGCCAGCGCGGCAGCAGCGACGGATGGACGTTCAGGATCGGGTAGAGCGACAGCAGCGGCTCGGTGATCAACGCCCCGAATGCGCACACGCACACCACGTCGGGCCGGGCCGCCGCGATGCGCCGGATCGCCGCTTGGTCGTTGACGGAGTCGGGTTGGCCGAGCTTTAGGCCGAGCTCGCGCGCGACTCCGGCCACCGGTGGCGAGGCCAGCTTGCGGCCTCGCCCGCGGGGACGATCGGGCCGGGTGAGGACTAGCGCGGGGCGGTGCGGCGACTGCGCGAGCCGGCGCAGCACGGCGGCCGCGAACTCGGAGGTGCCCAGGTAGACGGTGCGCAACGACGTGCCGCGATCGCGAGGCGGCAGGCTAGGCCGCCTGCTGGGCCTCGCGCAGGGTGCGCATCGCCTCCTTGCGCTGCTCGCGCGAGGTTCGGTCGAGGATCAGCACCCCGTCGAGGTGATCGATCTCGTGCTGGATCACCCGTGCCTCGAGCCCGGAGGCCTCGATCACAATGGGCTCTCCGAACTCGTCGAGCGCCCGGATGCGGACGTGAATCGGCCGGTCGACCTCGACCAGCACGCCGGGCAGGCTGAGGCAGCCCTCCTCCATCGACTCCGTCTCACGGCCCGTCCACTCCACCTCGGGGTTGATCAGCGCGCCCAGCGGCGCCTGCTGTTGGACCCGGTAGACGAGCAGCCGGTGCACGACGCCGAGCTGGGTGGCGGCGAGCCCCACGCCGAGCGCGTCGTCCATTAGAGCGCCCATGCGCGCGACCTCCTGGCGCAGCGCGTCGTCGAAGCGCTCGATCGGCCGGGCGCGAGTGCGGAGCACCGGATCGCCGAAACTGCGGATCTGAGCGAGGGCGGCGTCACGCCGGGCCGCGGTCTCGGGATCGAGTTCCGGCTGTTCGCGCTCGGGCTCGATCCCGGCCTCGGGCTCGGGCCCCAGGCCCGCCTCGGGCCGCGCATCGGTCTCGGTGTAGGCGCCGTCGGAAGGCACAGGACGAGCTTACTGCGCGCCCTTACTGCGGGTCAGGGTCGACGCTCACGCTGACGCTCCGGCGGGCCGCGTCGGCCGCGCACTCCTCGACTGCGGCGCCCACCGCGCGAACCGTGGCCGCGCGGTGGCGGCTCTTGATGACCAGCTGGCTACGAGAACGGCCGCGCAAACGGAACAGCGGCGCCGGCCCGAGAACGATCCGCCCGGCGCCGGCGATCAAGCCGTGCAGGCGCGCCGCCACCGCGTCCGCCTCGGCGGCGACGGGCGAGGAGCAGACGACCCGGATCAGCGATCCGTAAGGCGGATAGCTGAGCGCCTGACGTCGCCTCAGCTCCTGGGCGAGGAACGCGTCGGCGTCGTGACGGGCGGCGAGGATGATCGAGCGCGCCTCGGGGGCCAGCGTCTGGACGAGCACCTTCGCGCCGTCCCGGCCCCGGCCGACCCGGCCGGCGAGCTGGGTAACGAGCGCGAAGGTCCGCTCCTCGGCCCGGAAGTCGGGGAAGCGGAGTGTCTGGTCGGCGTCGAGCACCACGCCGAGCGCCACGTCGGCGAAGTCGTGGCCCTTGGCCACCATCTGCGTCCCGAGGAGGATCCCGGCCGGGGCCGATTCGAAGCGCGCCAGCGTCTCGGCCAGGCGGCCTCGCCCGGCGGTGGCGTCGGCATCGAGGCGAAAGACCGGAAGCTCGCGGCCGAAGGCCTCGCGCAGCTCCTGCTCGACGCTCTCGGTGCCGGATCCGTGGCGTGCCACGGCCACCGATCGGCAATGTGCGCAACGGGTCGGGGCGCGCCGGCGGTGGCCGCAGTGATGGCAGGACAGGAATCCATGGGCTCCGTGCAGGACCAGCGCAACCTCGCAGTTGGGGCACATCCAGACCTGCCCACAGCCGCGGCAGGAGAGGAAGTTCGACCACCCGCGCCGGTTCAGCAGGACGATCGCCTTGCCCGCGTCCGCGCGCACGTCGGCCAGCGCCATCCTGGTACGGGGGTGCAGCGGATGGTGCAGTCCGCGCATGTCCAGCACCTCCACGGGCGGGAGCGGGCGACCGTCGATCCGGTGGGGCAAGTAAAGGTGTCTCAGGGCGACCACACTCTCGGGTCGCGGCGTGGCGCTGCCCGCGAGCAGTACCGCGCCATGCTGCCGCGCGCGGCGCAGTGCGACCGAGCGTCCGTCGTAGCGCGGGTCCCGCTCGTGCTTGTAGGACGGATCGTGCTCCTCGTCCACCACGATCAGGCCGATGTCCGCGAGCGGGGCGAACACGGCCGACCGCGGGCCGACGCATACGCGTGCCTCGCCGCGGCGAAGCCGCAGCCACTCCGCGTGCCGCTCTTGGCGGCCGAGGCCGGAGTGCAGGACCGCCACCACATCGCCGAACCGGGCCTGGAAGCGGCCCACGGTCTGAGGAGTGAGCGCGATTTCGGGCACCAGGACGATGGCGCCGCGGCCCGCCGCGAGTGTCGCCTGCACCGCCTGGAGATACACCTCGGTCTTGCCCGATCCGGTGACCCCGTGGAGCAGGAAACGGCCGCCCGCTGCCGGCGCGGCCGGATCCAGCGCTTCCAGGATCGCCTCGAGGGCGCGGCGCTGCTCAGCCGTCAGCGCCGGCGGGCCTTCCAACCGCCGCCCTACTGCGAGCGTGACCGGCCGCCCGCCCGGCGCGAGCGGGCTCAGCTCGACCAGCCCGCGCTCCTGCAGACGCCGGAGCGCGGCAGTGCCCAGCGCGGCGGCCGGCGCCGGGCCCTCGCTCTGCAGCTGCGTCAAGATCTCGCGCTGACGGACGGTAAGGCGCTCCGTGCCGAGCAGGGCGGCCGCGCCCGCTTCGGTGAGCGCAGCCTGGAGAAGCGCCCGCCGGCGTCCGCCGGCGCCCCCTGGTGCCAACACGAGCGACAGCGCACGGGACGGGGTCGAGCAGTACTGCTCGGCGATCCAGCCCGCCAGCGCCACCAGGTCCGGCGGGACCCCCGGCGGCACGACGGCGTCGGGCTCGGCCAGCCGGTCCAACGCGAGCTCGGACTGGCTGGCCAGCTCGAGGACGACCCCTAGCGTGCTCTGGCGGCCGAAGGGGACACGCAGCACGGTCCCGACCCCGACGTCTGCCTGGTCCGGGCGCAGGCGGTAGTCGAACGGTCCTCGCACCGTCCGCGTGCGGGTCAGCGGCTCGACGCGGGCAATCACCGGTGCGGAGTCGGCCAGATTGGCGTGCATGGCGGCACCGGAGGGTAGAGTCAGACCAGGATGATGACCGAGCGTCTCGTCCAGGGGCCGTCAGAACCGCCCGATCCGCCCGCCTCGGCGTGGTCCCCTGTCAAGGTCGAGCGCACGCCGGTGGCGCCGGCCGTCGAGCAGGGCGCGGGAGTGCTCGTCGGCCTTGCGATGGCCGCCGTGCTCATCGCCGAGGTGTACCTCGATGTGGTCTACGGGTTCGGGGGCGGACGGGCCGTCCTGGCATTCGCGATCGCGCTGGAGGCGTGCTCCCGCGCCCTTGGGACCGTCGCCGCGGCGCGGGCCGGCGAGGGGGCGTGGGCCTGCGCCTGCGCCATCGGCGGCGCCCCGGTGGTCGTGTGGTTCGCGCTGCTGCGCCCGTCCGGGCGAGTCGAGGTGGAGCCCGCCCCGCTCGCCGGTCTGCTGGCCGGGCTGGCCGCGCTGCTCGCGGTGCTCGCGCTGATCATCGGCAGCTGAGTGCGGGCCACGCGTGCGCTCGCGCTGGCGGGTGCTCGAAGGCGCGGCGGCGGCGCTAGGCGCGGATCGCCTCGGGATCGAGGCCGGCGGCGGCGCGCAGCGCGTCGGCCTTGTCGGTGCGCTCCCAGGTGAAGTCGTGATCCTCACGGCCGAAATGACCGTACGCCGCGGTCTTCTGATAGATCGGCCGATGCAGCCGCAAATACTGCCGAAACGCCCCCGGACGCAAATCAAAATGTTCCCCGATGAGCTCGAGGATCCGCGCTCGCCCCACCCGCTCGGTGCCGAACGTCTCGATCATCACCGACACCGGATGCGCCACCCCGATCGCATAGGCCACCTGCACCTCAGCCCGATCGGCCAACCCCGCCGCCACCACATTCTTGGCCACATACCGCGCCGC
>JAFAZZ010000169.1 GCA_019239375.1 Solirubrobacterales bacterium
GCGCGGGCTCGGTTGCCCGAAATCGAGCTGACCGCCCATTTCCACAACACGCGCGGCCAGGGCCTGGCGAACGTCCTGGCGGCGCTCGACGCGGGGATCGACAGCTTCGAGTCGAGCTTCGGCGAGCTCGGCGGCTGCCCGGTGCCCGCCGGCGCGACCGGCAACATCGCCACTGAGGATCTGGTCTCGATGCTCCACGAGATGGGGATTGGCACCGGCATCGACCTCGAGGCTTTGCTTCGCGCCTCGCGCGCCGCCCAGGACGTTCTCGGTCGGCCGCTCGGCAGTCACGTGATCCTGGCTGGGCCCGTGGAGTGGCAGCGCTCATGACCGAAGTGGAGCGGAGAGATCCCTTGGACGTCGCGGTCGGCCGCGCCATTGCCGGCGGCCCGGAACGCCATCGCGAGAAGGCCGTCGCTCAGGGGAAGCTGCCCGTCCGCGAGCGCGTGGCGCGGCTGCTCGATCCGGACTCGTTCGCCGAGGAGGGACTGCTGGCCGGTTGGGATCAGGACGGCTTGGGCGCCGAGGGGGTGGTCACCGGGCTGGGCACCGTCGGCGGAGCGCCGGTGGCCGTGATGGCCAACGACCCAACCGTGAAGGCCGGATCATGGGCCCCGAGGACCGTCGAGAAGATCGTGCGCATCCAGGAGCGCGCGCTGTCTCTGCGGATCCCGATCGTCTACCTGGTTGACTCGGCCGGGGCGCGGATCAACGAGCAGGTCCAGATGTTCCCCGGCCGAAGGGGAGCGGGCCGGATTTTCTTCAACCAGGTCCGCCTGTCCGGCGTCGCGCCCCAGGTCTGCGTGCTGTTCGGTCCCAGCGCGGCCGGCGGTGCCTATATCCCTGCCTTCTGCGACATCGTGATCATGCGCGACGGAAATGCCTCCATGTACCTCGGCTCGCCGCGCATGGCTGAGATGGTGATCGGCGAGAAGGTCACGCTGGAGGAGATGGGCGGGGCTCGCATGCATACGTCGCGCAGCGGAGTAGGTCACGCGTTGGTTTCGAGCGACGAGGAGGGAATCGACTTCGCCCGCCGCTACCTGAGCTATTTCCCCTCGTCATTTCTGGGCGAGCCGCCCGGGGCGCCGCCCGCGGCCCCCGCGTCTGAGCGCTCGATCCGTGAGTTGATCCCCCGCGACGAGAACAAGCCTTTCGACATGAAGGAGCTCATCGACTGCGTGATCGATGGTGGCTCGTTTTTGGAGGTGCACGGGAGGTGGGCCCGCGAGGTGATTGTCGGCTACGGCCGACTCGACGGCGGCGTGATCGGGATCGTCGCCAATCAGCCCAAGGTCAAGGGCGGCGTGCTGTTCGTCGACTCCGCCGACAAATGCGCCCGGTTCATCTGGACCTGTAACGCGTTCAACATCCCGCTGCTGTTCCTGGCCGACGTGCCGGGGTTCATGATCGGCACCCAGGTCGAGCGCGAGGGGATCATCCGCCACGGGGCCAAGATGATCAGTGCGGTGTCGGAGGCGAACGTGCCGAAGGTCTCGGTGATCGTCCGCAAGGCCTACGGCGCCGGGCTCTACGCCATGGCTGGACCCGCCTTCGATCCGGATTGCTGCATCGCCTTGCCCACGGCATCGATTGCGGTCATGGGCCCTTCGGCCGCGATCAATGCCGTGTACTACAACCAGCTGCAGGCAATCGCCGATCCTCACGAGCGTTCCGCCCGGACCGAGGAGCTCCGTCGCGAGTACGCCGAGGACATCGACATCCTGCACCTCGCGTCCGAGTTGGTGATCGACGCGGTCATCCAGCCCGAGGAACTGCGTTCGGAGCTGATCCGCCGGTTCGCCGTGGCGATGGGAAAGCATCGGGAGTGGCCGCAAAAGCGCAATCCGGTCACGCCGGTGTAGCCCCGCCCGGGGCGTCTGCCGGGTCGGGCTCGCGAAGGACGTCGGTCGCCGCGGCCAGCGCCAGTCCCGACTCGACGGCACGGTCCTAGGCTGGCCGGGTCGATCCGGCGTGCGGGTCGCCTTCCATTCGCGATCCGGGGTCGTCTTCCAGTCGCGATCCGGGTCGTCTTCCAGTCGCGATCCGGGGTCGTCTTCCAGTCGCGATCCGGTAGAACCCCGAACGGATGACCGCCCACGAAGAGCGAGAGCTGCTCGCCGTCGCCCGCGAGGCCGCCGAGGCTGGGTCGGCTGAGCTGCGCCGGCGGTTCGGGAAACGCGCGCGCGGCGTTCGGACCAAGAGCACGCCCACCGACCTGGTCTCCGACGCCGACCTCGCCGCCGAGCACGCGATCCGGACTGTCCTCGCCGAACGGCGGGCCGGGGACTCGATCCTGGCCGAGGAGGGCGGGGAGTCTGAGGGCGGCGAGGTCCGATGGGTGGTCGATCCCCTCGACGGCACGATCAACTATCTGTTCGGGATCCCCGCCTTCGCGGTCAGCATCGCCTGCGAGGACGGCGCCGGTGCGCTGGCTGGCGTCGTGCTCGATCCCAGTCGCGGCGAGTGCTTCGAGGCAACTCGGTCCGGCGAGCCGACCCTGAATGGCCAGCTGCTCCAACCCGACGCGCGGGCCGGGACGCTCGACGTCGCGATGGTGGCCACCGGCTTCGGCTACAACGCCGGAGTCCGCGCCCGCCAGGCCGACGTTCTGACTCGCGTGTTGCCGCGCGTGCGCGACATCCGCCGCATCGGAGCGGCCTCGCTTGACCTGTGCTGGTGTGCCTGCGGCCGCTTCGACGCCTACTACGAGCGCGGCCTCAACCACTGGGACGTGGCCGCCGGCGGCCTGATCGCCTCGCGCGCCGGCCTCGCGGTCAGGGATCTCGCGCCCGCCGGGGCGGATCCGGCCGGGACCGTGGTGGCGCCCGAAGGGCTAATCGACGAGCTGGTCACGTTGATCGTCGGCTGAGCCGCCGCAGGCGCCCCGACTAAACTGCCGCCGAGCGCGGCGGTGGCGCAATCGGCTGACGCGGTGCCCTCAAAAGGCACTGTCCTTCGGGACGTGTGGGTTCGAGTCCCACCCGCCGCACTCACTCAGTTGTCTCAGGCGGCGACCGAGCCGCCCGGGCGGCGATCGGGCACATCGTAGCCGCGCTTGCGCGCCTCGTCGATCGGGACCTCCTGCTCGACGTTCCAGGCCTGGGCGAACGCCCGCAGCGCGAACAGGATCAGGAGGACCTGTACCGGCACGATCAGCAGCGTCACCGTCCCGAGCGTCTTGGCGCTCAGGCCATTGCCCCCGAACGGCGACTGCGCCACCGCGAATGCGTCGTGGCTGCGGTCGAACCAGCTCGTTCCCGACAGCCCGAGGCCGGCGACCAGCGCGACCATCAGCAGCAGGGCGCCCAGGCCGGCGGCGATCGGGAGCATGCCCCGCGCCCAGCGCACGAAGATGTAGAACGCGATGATCAGGTAGGCGATGGACCACACGAAGTTGAGCGGCTTCATGCCCTCCAGCTGCGACCACCCGCCGATCGTTACGATCAGCAGCAGCGCCACCGAGACGAGCAAGATTGCTGCCACCAGCGCCTTCATCGCCTTGCTCGCGGCCTTTTCGCGGTTCGGGAAAACCACCGCGTACCCGGGCGTCACGGTCCGGTCGTTGGCCATGCCAGGACCTTACAAATTGCCGTTGCCGGATGCGAAACCTGCCGCCCGCGCCTGCCAGAAGATGGCCAGGATTCGGCCGCCGGCCGTACGGACCCAGAATGGCGTGCTGTTCCCGCGGGCAGTCGTGCGGACATAGAATCGCGTGCTGTTCTCGCCGGCAGTCGTGCGGACGTAGAACCGCGTGCTGTTCTCGCCGGCAGTCGTGCGGACCTAGAATCGCGTGCTGTTCTCGCGGGCAGTCGTGCGGACGTAGAATCGCGTGCTGGTCTCGCGGGCGTGGCGGAATTGGTAGACGCCCCGGCTTTAGGTGCCGGTGGGCTTTGCCCGTGGGGGTTCGAGTCCCTCCGCCCGCATTGCTGTGCTCCGTCTTCGGCCCGATGATCTGCTCGAGGATCGCCGCGCTGTAACGGTGCGACACCGAGAGGCTCCAGCCGTTGGACTGCGTCACCTGCATGCGGAAGAGTTCGCAGTGCTCGACAAAGATGTTCCGGATGTCCGCCGAAGCTTTGATGAAGAAGTACCCGATGTACTGGGTACTCCGCGATGCGGCCGCTCGGCAACTCGGTGCGAAAGCGATTATCGACCTGAAGTAGTGGGAGCGTCCCTGTGGAGGATGTTTGTGATGGCGTCGACGGCGAACCCCTGGGCGCGGGACGCCCGCGAGCATCGCGATCCTGTGGTCGCTACGCCCTTCGCTCGGCAGTTGCCTCATGCGGTCCAATCCCGCCTTCGTCCTCGTCATGTGGGAACATACGTTCCCATAGCGTTCGGACGGATCACCTGTCGGATCGCTACCATCGCGGCTCCCCAGGGGAGTGAGTTAAGGGCTATGCGCATGGTCTCCAAAACCATGAATCCGGGTTCGAATCCCGGCTCCCCTGCTTGACCTCCCACACCGTCTACCGCACCTTCAACACTGGCCGGCGTCGGGAGTTCGTGCGGATAACGCATGATGTGGCCGAGGCGGTTCGCGATGCGGGCATCGCCGAGGGTATGGCGCTGGTCTGCGCGCTGCACATCACCGCGGCGGTGTGGATCAACGACGACGAACCAGGGTTGCACGCCGACGCCCTCGAGTGGCTCGACAAGGTGGCGCCGCCGAGCTGGCGCGAACCGAGCAACGAGGTCGCGCGCGAACTGCTGCCCGATCCCGGCGACTACCGACACCACCGCGGCGGTGAAGACAACGGCGACGCGCACCTGAAGAACCTGCTCGTGCACCACCAGGTGATCGTGCCGGTCACCGATGGCGAGCTGGATCTCGGGCCCTGGCAGCAGATCTTCTACTGCGAGTTCGACGGGCGCAGGCCGAAGCGGCTCGTCATCAAGGTGCTCGGCGAGTAACCATGGAGTCCTCGCGCCGACGGAGGCGCGCGGACCGGGCGCCTGACACCGTATGCGGGGCTACCATCTGGCACACCCGCGGGCGAGGTGTTAACGGTTGCACGGGAGCCTTCCAAGCTCTAGGAACGGGTTCGACCCCCGTCGCCCGCTTTGGGTTGGTCTTAGAATGGGCTGACCACGGGGAGTGGCGCAGTCTGGTAGCGCACCCGGCTGGGGGCCGGGCGGTCGCAGGTTCAAATCCTGTCTCCCCGACTACGGGAAAGCCCCGCTCAGGCGGGGTTTTCGCTTTTCGTAGGCGGGCAGGCTACGTGCTCGGTTTGTACCATCCACGTACTGTTTTGCCTGGTGGGCCCCGGGGCGAGGATGGCGAGCGGCGAGCGCGCGATGAACGTCGGCTCGTGAACGCGTGGGCGGCAGCGAAGAGGAGCCCGCTTCCGCGCCGGCGAGCCTTCTCAGGCCAGGTCTCGCATCCACGACGCGCCGCCATCGGCTCGGTGACCTAGCCACTGGGCCGACGAGATCGCCGATCAGCCAAGGATGGAGTCACGCCGAAAGCGATCGTCCGGCGGGCGTCGTCCGTGTAATCGGAAGCGTGGCAAAGGAGTGGCGAGCGACTCCACGACGCCGGCTATTGCTCTTCGCGGATTGCGATCACGCGGACGGCCAAGCCAGGACGATCGCTGCGGGGACCGGGGGACCG
>JAFAZZ010000065.1 GCA_019239375.1 Solirubrobacterales bacterium
AGCGTCCTCGCGCGAGGTGCAATCGACCGCCTCGAGCGCCCGGTGCGCGGTGAGCAGCTCGCCCATGCCGACCCGCGATCCCTGCGCCCGCAGCGAGGCGGCAAGCGCGGAGAGCTGGTCGGTCACGGCGTCCTCGAGCAACTCAGACGCCATCCAGCACACCCCGCGAGCGCACGCGTTCCACGTCTTCGTGGACCTTCAAAACCACTCCCAGCGTCTCGTCCAGGTCCGCGTCCTCGCCCAGCGCCAGCAGCGCCCGCGCCCAGACCAGCGTCTCCCCCACGCCCGGGAGCTTGTACAGGTCGCCGTGCTCGCGCAGCCGGCCGACGGCGATGACCACGCGGTTGGCGGTGGTCTCTGAGACGCCGGGGATCCGCGCGTGCACGATTGCTCGCTCGAGCTCCGCGTTGGGGTAATCGATCCAGTGGTAGAGACAGCGCCGCTTCAAGGCGTCGTGGAGCTCGCGCGTGCGGTTCGAGGTCAGGATCACCACCGGCGGTCGCTCCGCCCGCACGGTCCCCAGCTCGGGGATCGTCACCGCGAAGTCGGCCAGGAACTCGAGCAGGAACGCCTCGAACTCATCGTCGGCGCGATCTATTTCGTCGATCAGCAGGACGACCGGGTTGGCGGGATCCGCCTCGAGCGCGTCGAGCAGGGGCCGGCGCAGCAGGAAGCGTCGGGAGAACAACTCGCCCTCGTCGACCCCGCCCTCGGCCGCCCGCAGCGCCAGCAGCTGGCGCGGGTAGTCCCAGTCGTACACGGCATGGTGGACGTCGATGCCCTCGTGGCACTGGAGGCGAATCAGGCGCGCGCCGGCCGCGCCGGCGAGGGCCCGCGCCACCTCGGTCTTGCCGACCCCTGCCTCCCCCTCGAGCAGCAGCGGCTGCTCCAGTGCCACGGCGAGGTGGACCGCGAGCGCGAGTGGCCGATCGGCTAGATAACCCTGGGAGGCGAGCGCCTCGCTCGCCTCCTCCACTGACGCAACGTAAGTAAGGCTCACACAGCCATCATGGCAGGCCTATCGCGGATTGACGGCCGCGGTGGACCGTTACCGCGCGATCGTCAGATGCCCGCCGCCTGTCCGAGCGCGCGGCGCGCCATCACTCTCGCCAGATGCCGCTTGTAGTCGGAGCTCGCGTTCAGATCGGCGGGCGGGTCGGTGCCCTCGGCCGCCTGCTCCGCCGCCTGGGCGATCGAATCGGCCGTGGCCGGCTGACCTCGGAGCGCCTCCTCCACCCCATGCGCGCGCAGCGGCACCGAGGCCATGTTGGTCAGACCGATCCGGACATCCTCGATCGTGTCGCCGTTCTTCTTGACCAGCGCACAGACTGCCACCATCGCCCAGTCTTCGCTGCGCCGGTTGAACTTCTGGTAGGCGTAGCCCCAGCCGTCGTAGGCCGGCATCCGGATCTCGGTGAGCACCTCGGTCGGCTCGACGGCCGTCTCCAGGTAGTCCTGGAACAGGTCGTTTGCCGACACGCTGCGCTGCTGGCCGCCGGCGCCCTGGAGCGTGACGCTCGCCTCGCAGATCAGCATCACCGCGGGCAGGTCCGAGGCCGGATCCCCATGGGCCAGCGACCCGCCGAGCGTCCCGCGATTGCGCACCTGCGGGTCGGCAATCGTTCCAGCGACCAGCGACACGACGCCCAGATCGGGCGTGTGCTCGAGCTCGGCATGCGGCGTCAGCGCGCCGATCCGCCAGTTGCCGTCCTCGCGCTGGATGCCGTGCAGGCCGGGCACCTTGCGCAGGTCGACGAGCAGCGACGGAGCGGCCAGCCGCAGCTTCATCAGCGGCAGGAGCGAGTGGCCGCCGGCCAGCAGCTTGGCGTCCTCGCCGCCGTCGGCCAGCGCTGTGATCGCGCCGTCGAGTGTGTCCGGTGCGGTGTAATCGAACTCGGCAGGAATCATGCCGGCACACCTCCCTTGGCTTCCTGAATGGCCTCCCACACGCGCATCGGGGTGAGCGGCATGTTGATGAACTCCACGCCGAGCGGGCGCAGCGCGTCGATCACGGCGTTGGTGACCGCCGGGGTGGCGGCGATCGTCCCGGCCTCGCCGACGCCCTTGACGGCAAGCGAGTTGACCGGGCTCGGCGTCTCGGTGCGGTCGGTCTCGAAGCTGGGTAGCTCGGCCGCCGTGGCCAGCGCGTAATCGACAAACGTGCCGGTCACCAGCTGGCCCGCCTCGTCGTAGTGGACGCGCTCGTACAGCGCCTGGCCGATCCCGTGCACGATTCCACCGTGCACCTGGCCGTCGATCAGCATCGGGTTGATCGCCGGTCCGCAGTCGTCGACCGCGACCCAGCGGACGACCTTGACCTTGCCCGTCTCCGGATCGACGTCAACCACGCAGGCGTGCGCGCCGAACGGGAACACGAAGTTCTCCGGGTCGTAGAACGACTGCTCGTCCAGCCCCGGCTCCATGCCATCGGGCATGTCCATCGTCACGTAGGAGGCGCCCGCGACCTCGGCGAGCGTCAGCCCCTTGTCGGGCGAGCCGCGCACCGAGAACTTGCCATCCCGCAGCTCGATGTCCTCCGGCGCGGCCTCGAGCTGGTGGGCGACGATCGCCTTGGCCTTGGCCGCGACCTTGTTGGCGGCCCGCGCCGCTGCCTCGCCGCCGACGGCCAGCGAGCGCGACCCGTAGGTGTCGAGTCCGAACGGACCCGTCTGCGTGTCGCCGTGAATCACCTCGACCTGCGACGGATCGACGCCGACCCGGTCGGCGACGATCTGTGCGAAGCCGGTTTCGTGACCCTGGCCGTGCGGCGAGGTGCCGGTGTACAGCGTGACCGCCCCGGTGGCGTGAACGCGGACGGTGGCGGATTCCCACCCGCCACCCTGGAGCCCGAACCCGCCTGGACCCACGGCCCGCGACGGCGCGTTGCCGCAAATCTCCGTGTAGGTGGAGAAACCGATGCCGCGGTAGATGCCCTTCTCACGAAGCGCCTGGGCCTCCTGGCGCACCTGGGCTGGGTCGATGTGCTCGAGCAACTTGGCGAGCGCCGCCTCATAATTCCCGGAGTCGTACACGACGCCGATCGGGGTCTCATGTCCCTCGGAGAACGGCGGGATGAAGTTCTTGCGCCGCAGCTCCAGCGGATCCATGCCCAGCTCCTGCGCGAGCTGGTCCATCACGACCTCGATCATGTGGGTCGCCTCAGGGCGGCCCGCTCCCCGGATCGCGTCGGTGGGGAACTTGTTCGTGTGCACGCTGGTTACGTCGGTCACTACAGCCGGCGTGTTGTAGACCCCACACATGACGAACGCGCTGAGCGGTGGGATCAGCGGCGTGAGCAGCAACTGATAGGCACCGATGTCGGCGATGATCTTCGAGTGCCAGGCCGTGAGGGTGCCGTCGCGCTTGGCGCCGACCTTGACGTAGTCGATCTGGTCACGCCCGTGGTGGGTGACCATCAGCCCCTCCGAACGCGTCTCGATCCACTTCACCGGGCGCCCGAGCTTGCGCGACGCCCACGCGCAGCCGATCTCCTCGGCGTAGATATTGAGCTTGGAACCGAAGCCGCCCCCGACCTCGGGCGCGATCACTCGGACCCTCTCCTCGGTGATCCCGAGCAGAATCGACAGGAACAGCCGCAGGAAGTGGGGGACCTGGGTGGAGCTCCAAACCGTCAGCCGGTCCCCGCGAAACTCGGCCAGCACCCCACGCGGCTCAATCGCCCCGCCGGCCATGCGATGGTTGACGATGCGCCGCTCGATGATGACGTCCGCCTCGGCGAAGCCGGCCTCGAGATCGCCGCCCCCGAGCGACCAATCGCATACCTTGTTGGTCCCGAACTGTTCATGGACGAGCGGCGAGCCCTCCTCGAGCGCCTTCTCAGGATCGGTCACCACGGGTAGCGGGTCGTACTCGACCACGACGGCTTCGGCCGCATCGACCACTCCGTAGCGAGCGTCGCCCACTACGAGCGCGACGGGATCGCCGACGTGCTTGACCGAATCCTTGGCCAGGACCCAGTGGTCAGGCGTATTGACTTCGACCCCGGGCGGGGCCCACGCCATCGGCAGGCCCGCCTCCATGTCGAGATCCTCGTGCGTGAAGACTGCGCGCACCCCTTCCATCGCCTTCGCCTCGGATGTGTCGATCGAGACGATCTTCGCGTGCGCCTCGGGCGAACGCACCCACGCCGCCCACAGCTGGCCGGTGACGTTGATGTCGTCGACGTAGGAGGCCTTCCCCGTGATGAGCCGCGGATCCTCCTTGCGGCGCATGGGCCGGCCCACATGGTTGCTCGGCGTTGGGGAGCCGTTGGTGGCCTCGGCCGCGATCCGCGTGATTTCGGATCCGGCGTCGCCGATGCTCATGCCGTCACCCCCGGCTGCCCGCTCGCCGGTGCACCTACCGCGGCGCCTTTGGCCTTGGCCGCGTCGAGCACCGCCTTGACGATGTTGTGATACCCCGTGCACCGACACAGGTTGCCCTCGAGCCCGTGGCGGACCTCCTCCTCGGTCGGGTTCGGGTTCTCGGCCAGCAGTCCCGCTGCGGCCATGATCATGCCGGGCGTGCAGTATCCGCATTGGAGACCGTGGTCGTTCCAGAACGCCTCCTGGAGCGGATGCAGCTCATTCTCCGACGCCAGGCCCTCGATCGTCGTCAGGGGAACGCCGTCCGCCTGGACCGCGAGCACCGTGCACGACTTCACCGCCCGCCCATCCATGTGAATCGTGCAGGCTCCACAGTTGGACGTATCGCAGCCTACGTGCGTGCCGGTCAACCCAAGGTTGTCGCGCACCGCGTGGACTAGCAGCAGGCGGGGCTCCACGTCCAAGTGGTGCTCGACGCCGTTTACGTTCAACGTCACGGGAACGGTCTTGCTCATGCCTCTCCCTCCAGGTTCGTGGGCAGGCCTCGACGATACCCCAATGAATCTACCGGTGTGAAGTGCGTTGGCCCGGTCGTGCGCGGATGGGCTCGGCTCGCCGCGCTCAGCGGTGGGCGAGCACCTGGTACACGGACGCCCAGCCCGTCTCGAAGCCCTGCCTTCCCGCCCTTAGGTACAGGCGCCAGATGCGCGCGCGCTCGATCCCCGCGAGCCGGACGGCGTCCTCCCAGCGGGCGTCGAAGCGCTCCATCCAACGGGTGAGCGTGATCGCGTAATCAGCAGCCAAACCCTCGATGTGCCTCGTGACCAGGCCGGTCCGCTCGAGCGCGCGCTGGACGCGCGACAGCGGGAGCGGTACTCCGTCGGGAAACACGAACCGCTCGGAGAAGGGGCCTTCGTCGGGGGTGTCGAGATCCTTGAGCTTGGCGATCCCGTGGTTGAGCAGCCGCCCGCCGGGACGGAGCAGGCCCCATAGTCGCCGCGCGTAGACGTCTATTTGCTCCTCCCCCACGTGCTCAACCATGCCGATGCTGGCAATCGCGTCGAACGGCCCGTCGGACACCTCGCGGTAGTCGGCTACGCGGAACTCGACGCGATCGGCCACACCTGCCTCGCGGGCGCGCTCGCGCGCGAGCAACGCCTGCTGCTCGGACAGGGTTATGCCGACGGCGTTGACGCCGTGTCGGGTCGCGGCATGGATGACGAAGCTTCCCCATCCGCAGCCGACGTCGAGCACGCGCTCGCCCTCAGTGAGGCCGAGCTTGCGGCACACGAGTTCGAGCTTGGCCTCCTGCGCCTCCTCGAGTGTGCTCGCGCCACCGGAGAAATAGGCGCAGCTGTAGGTCATCGACCGGTCGAGGAACAGCGCGAAGAACTCATTGCCGACGTCGTAGTGATGGCGTACCGCGCGGCGATCCCGCGCGATCGTATGGCGGCGGCCACGTAGCCGCAGCTCGGTCTTCGGCGGCGGTGGCGGGACCACCAGCCCGCAGGCGCGGACGAGGGCGAGGGCCAGGCCGGCGCGCTGGGCGAGCGGGATTGGCGGGGCCTCGAACTCGTCGACGACGCGGATCGCCGCGTCGAGGTCGTCCACGTCGAGCATGCCCGAGACGTAGGCGCGGCCTAGCCCCAGCTCGCCGGGGGCGCGGAGCACGTGGGCCAGCGCCCTCGGCGTGTTGAACGTGAGCGTGGGCGCGCCCGGCTCGGTCGCCGCCACCTCGGTGCCGTCCCAGAAGCGCAGCGCGAACGGCCGGCGCGGCAGGGCGCCGGCGAGCTCATCGCGGAGCGGAGCCGTCCGCGACAGCGCCACTCAGACGGCCTCGGCCAGCGCCTTGCGATCCCGTCGCTCGGGGCTCACCCGCACGACGTCCCAGGCCAGGCCGACCATCTCCAGCAAGCGGATGATGCCCGCCGACGGATCGATCTGCCAGCGCCGCAGACCGTGGCGGTAGGAGCACGGAAACGCGTGATGGTTGTTGTGCCACGCCTCGCCCCAGGTGGGGATGGCCAGCCAGGCCAGGTTGCGCGACTCGTCTCGGGTGTCGTAATCCTGGCGTCCGAAGTAGTGGCACAGCGAGTTGATGCTGAACGTCGCGTGGTGCATGAAGAAGATGCGGGCCGCCCCGCCCCAGAGCAGCGCGGTCAAGCCCCCGGCAACCGTGCCGCTGAGGGCGACGCCGAGCCCGAAGGCGGCAGCCAGCCCGACGATCACCCAGAGCACGAACGTGTCGTTGATGAACCGGATCCATGGGTCGGCCAGCAGGTCCTTGGCGTAGCGCCGCTCGTCGGCCACCTCCATGTCGCTGAACACCCAGCCGATGTGCGCGTGCGCGAGTCCGCGGATCGCGCCGCGCCACCCGGAGCCGTGCCCGACGTGGGGACTGTGCGGATCACCGTCCGCGTCCGAGAACTGGTGGTGCTTGCGGTGCGTGGCTACCCAGTCGATCACCGGCCCTTCGGCCGCGGCTGACCCGAGCGCGGCGAAGAGCGCGCGCGTCACGCGGTGACACTTGAAGCTCCCGTGCGTCAGCAACCGATGGAATCCGACCGTGACGCCCGTTCCCACTCCGGCGTAGAACAGCGCCAGGATCAGGAGGTCCCGCCAACTCAGGAGGTTGCCGATCCAGCCAAACCACATCCCGACCGCGACCATGATCGGCGGCACCGCGGTGACGACGGCGCTGGCCAGTCGATCCACGAACGGCATTTCGACACGACGAACATGCCCGGCGGACACGGGTGACGCGGTCGATCCCATCTCTCCTCCTTCGTCTTTGAGGTGTGACCGCCGCCGAGTCCGATTTCTCGAGCTGGTCACCTTGCACCTGCCGGCGAAGGGCGCGATGCTATCGATTGCCGCGGGGCAGCGCGCCGATCAGCTTGTCGGGCCGGATCGGCAGGTCGCGGACGCGCACCCCCGTGGCGTGATGGACCGCGTTGGCCACCGCCGCCGCGGTGCCCACGATCCCGATCTCGCCGATGCCCTTCGCTCCCATCGGGTTCACGTGGGGATCGTCCTCCTCGAGCCAGATCGCCTCGAGCTGTTCGATGTCGGGGTTCGCCGGCACGTGGTAGCCGGCCAGGTCGTGGTTGAGGTAGTCGCCGAATTCGAGGTCGAGCACGCTCTCTTCGTGCAGCGCCATGCCGATCCCCATCGTCATGCCGCCGATGAACTGAGAGCGGGCCGTCTTCGGATTGATGACCCGCCCGACCGCGAACACCCCGAGGGCACGAGGCACGTGCACCTCCCCGGTGTCGACGTCGACCCGCGCCTCGATGAACTGGGCGCCGAAGCCGTGCTTGGCCAGCGGCTCGGCGCTCGCCGCCGCCACCTCATCCTTGGTGTCGGCCTCGACCCAGAGGGGCACCTCGGATCCCTCCTCGGCCATCCGGGCGCGGAGCTCGCGGCACGCCTTGACCACCGCCGAGCCCCAGGACGCGTTGCCCATCGAGCCGCCGGCCAGGAAGGCCTCAGGGAAGCTCGAATCGCCGATCTGGACCTCGACCTCCTCGACCGGCACCTCAAGCGCGTCGGCGGCAATCTGGGTGAGCGCAGTGCGCGCCCCGGTGCCGATGTCGGCCGCCGCGATCTGGATCGTGTAGCCGCTGCCCGGCTCATAGCTCGCGTGCGCCGAGGAGGGTTGGCGGCGCGCGGGGTAGGTCGAGGCGGCCAGCCCGGTGCCGATCAGCCAGCGCCCTACCCGACCGACGCCCGGGCGGGGATCGCGCGCGTTCCATTCGAAGCGCTCGGCGCCCTCGCGCAGGCAGGCCACCAAGTTGCGGCTCGAGAATCGGTGGCCGGTCTCGGGATCGACCTCGGGATCGTTCCGGACGCGCAGCTCGATCGGGTCGATCCCGCAGGCGATCGCCAGCTCGTCCATCGCCGACTCGACCGCGTACATCCCGGGCGTCTCACCGGGTGCGCGCATCCATGACGGGGTGGGCACGTCGAGCCGGGCCACCTGGTGTGTCGTGCGGCGGTTCGGGCCGGAGTACATCATGCGGGTGGGCTGCGCGGCCTGCTCGGCGAACTCGCGGATCGTCGAGGTCTGGACGATCGCGTCGTGGCAGATCGCCGTCAGGCGCCCCTCGCGGTCGGCGCCGAGGCGCATCCGCTGAATGGTCGGCGTCCGGTAGCCGGTGAGCGCGAACATCTGCTGGCGGGTGACCGCGAGCTTGACCGGCCGGCCGAGCGCCTGCGCGGCCATCACTGCGAGGATCACGTGCGGCCGAGGCGTCCCCTTGGAGCCGAACCCGCCGCCGACATGGGGCGAGATCACGCGGACCTGGTCGGGCTCGAGTCCGAACGCGCGCGCCACGGTGTTCTTGACGTTGACCACGCCCTGGTTGGAGTCGTACAGGGTGACGCCGTTCTCCTCCCAGACGGCGAGGGTGGCGTGGGGCTCCATCGGGTTGTTGTGCTCGCTCGGCGTCTCGTAGGTGCAGTCGATCTTGACCTCGGCCGCCGCGAAGGCTGCGTCGAAGTCACCGTCGCTGGTCACCGCCGGATAATTCGGGTTCACCTTCTCGGGGGTGTAGAGCTTCGGATGGTCGGCGTGCAGGAGGACGTCGTGCGGCTCCTGCGCGTACTCGATCCTCACCAGCCGCTCGGCCTGCCGCGCGGTCTCATAGCTGTCGGCGAGGACCGCACCGACGATCTGCCCGCGGTACGAGACCCGGTCGGATTGCAGGACCTCGAGCTCACCGTCCGAGACCTCGTGCAGCCGCGGCGCATTGCCGTGCCAGAGGACGGCGTGCACACCGGGTAGCTCGAGGACTGAAGCCGCGTCCACCGCGCGCACGGCGCCCTTGGCCACCGTCGACTGCAGGATCGCGGCGTAGGCCACCTCGTCCCGCCGGTATTCGTAGGCGTATTTGGCCTCGCCGGTGACCTTCGCGCGACCCTCGACCCGGTCGATCGCGGCGCCGATCGCGCCGACGACGGTGACGCTCACTCCGCCAGCTCCAGAAGCGTCGCGGCGATCAGGCTGTGGGCCAGCTCGACCTTGTAGGAGTTCTCGCGCAGCGGCTGGGCGTGTTCGAGCTCGGCCTGTGCCGCTTCGCTCACCAGCTCCGGCGTGATCGGCGCGCCGCGCAGCGCGTCCTCGGCACGGGTTGCCCGCCACGGCATGTGCGCCACGCCTCCGAGGGCGATCCGGACGTCGCTCACCGTGCCGCCCCTCTCCAGGTCGAGCACAGCAGCCACGGACACCAGAGCAAACGCGAACGAGCGCCGCTCGCGGACCTTGCGGTAACGCTGGCGGGTCCGCGGACCGGGCGGCGGTCCCAGCTCGACGGCGGTGATGAGTTCTCCGGGCTCGAGCAACGTGTCGCGGTGCGGTGCGTCCCCGGGCAGGCGGTGAAACCCCGGGATCGGGATGATGCGGGCGCCGGCCGGGCCCCGCACGTGCACCGTGGCGCCCAGGGCGACCAGCGCGACCGCCATATCGGAGGGATGGGTGGCCACGCAATGCTGCGAGTGACCGAGGACCGCGTGGTTGTGATGGCGCCCTTCGCGGGCCGGACACCCGGTTCCGGGCGCGCGCTTGTTGCAAGGCTTGGTCACGTCCGTGAAATAGGCGCACCGGGTGCGCTGGAGCAGGTTGCCACCGACGGTGGCCAGATTTCGAAGCTGGCCGGAGGCGCCCTGCAGCACCGCCTCGGCGAGCACCGGATATCGCTCGCGAACGCGCGAGTCGGCGGCCAGATCGCTGTTGCGCACGGCGCCGCCGATCCGAAGCCCACCACTGTCCGTCTCGTCGATCCGGTCGTGATCGACCAGACGCGTAACGTCGATCAGCGTTCCCGGCGTCTCCACGCCGAGCCGCATCAGGTCGACCAGGTTGGTCCCGCCGCCGAGATAGCGCGCGTCCAAAGCGTCGCCGAGCAGGGTGACGGCGTGCTCGGCGCCGGTGGCACGCTCGAACCGGAACGGCCTCATGCCGCGGCGTCGGCGATCGCGGGGACGATGTTGGCGTAGGCGCCGCAGCGACACAGGTTGCCGTTCATCCGCTCGCGGATCTCGGCCGGCGTGAGTTCGATCTCGCCGCCCGCGGCGAGCTGCGGCGTGAGCGCGCTCGGCCAGCCCTGACGCACCTCGGCCAGCATGCCCGCCGCCGAGCACAGCTGCCCGGGCGTGCAGTAGCCGCACTGGAATGCGTCGTGTTCGATGAAGGCCCGCTGGAGCGGGTGGAGGGCGTCGCCCTCGGCCAGTCCCTCCACGGTCACGATCTCCGCCCCATCGTGCGCCAGCGCGAGCGCCAGGCACGCGTTGGCCCGCCGGCCGTCGATCAGGATCGTGCAGGCGCCGCACTGGCCGTGATCGCACCCCTTCTTGGCCCCAGTGAGGTCGAGGTGCTCGCGCAGCAGGTCGAGCAGCGAGGTGCGCGTGTCGATGGTCAGCTCGTGCTCGGTGCCGTTGATCCGCAACCGCACGTCGGCCAGGACGGGAGGTTCGATTCCGGGCATGAGCCGCACTCTACCCGCGTGGCAGTCCGCCACCCCGCTTGGGAAGAAACTATGTCCATCCTGAGGTTTCTTCCCAGGCGCTCGGCCATCCGGACGGTCGGCCCCGGCGCGCGCGCCATCAGCCGGGCGCGACGCGGTGGCAGTAGCGGTACGCCTCGCCGAACCCGAGGCGACCGTACAAGGCGATCGCCGGCGCATTCGACTCCTCGACCTGGAGGTACGCGGTGCTCGCGACCGACCGGCTCACGAGCGCCCGCACCATCTCGGTGCCCAACCCGTCCCGACGGCGCGCCGGATCGACCGCCAGGCAGAACAACCCGACGAGCCCGCTACCTTCGACCGCGATCCCGACCGCGACGTCGTCCAAGCGAGCGAAGGTGGCGCGGCCGGCCAATCGCGCGAACACCGTGCGCGCGTGGGCCTCCACGTCTCGACCGGGCTCGCACCGCGCCCACGCCGCCAGCCAAGCCGGCGTGGCCCGGTCAGCGACCTCGAGCGCCAAACGCGCAGATGAACCGCCGCCGACGGCCACCGGCGCCGCCAGCACAAGCACTGGCCACCGGCGCCCCCAGCCCCGGTGATCGAGCTCGGACATCAACGCCCCGTGAACACCGAGCGGACTGACCTGGATCCCCGGCGGGATCCCGTGGCGGCGCGCGAACTCCTCCACCCGATCGATTGCCGCGGGCATCTCCGCTACGTCCAGCGAGCGGCACGGTGTCAGCGCGTGGTTCGAGCGCCCCCGGTCCACCCCCGGAGTGGCGCGCAAGAGCCAGCCTCCGTCCACGCGCTCGGTCACGGTGGCCGGCCACGCCTGTACGGCGTGCGCCTCGAGCCGGCAAACCAGCTCAGCCGGAGGACCTGGCGAGGAGGTCACGGAGCGTGGCGGCGTTGCGCACCGAGTAGTCGCGATAGCAGTTGTTCATGAGCATGTGCGTCTCCCGGGCCTCGCCGGCACGTTCGGCGATCGCCGGCACCAGCTCCTCGAGCTCGCCCTCTGAGTACAGGTATCGGAAGCGCTCGGCCGCGGACCGCGACGTGTCGCTCCAGGTGCTGTCCGAGCGCCCGTGAAATCGCATGATGAACAGGTCGGGATTGGTGACCGCCATGACCCGCGGCAACCCGGAAACCGGCGGTGCATCCAAGGACACGAACACGAGCCCGTACTCCTCGAGCATGGCCAGCGTGCGCTCGCGGTCACGCTCCTCGGCCAGCCACCGCGGCGAGCGGAACTCGACGCTGATCCGGTAGTCCGGCAGCCGCGAGCGCAACGCCTCGATCGCCGCACGGTTCTCGCGCCGGGGCCCAAACCACGGCGGGTATTGGAACAGCACGGCACCCAGCCGTCCCGCCTCGTGCAACGGCCGCAAGGCCGCCTCGAAGCGACGCCACGCCTCGTCCAGCGCCTCTGGACTCAAGTGCTTCGGATAGATGTTGCGCTTCTCGACGACATCCGGCGCCAACCCGTCCCGCAGATCGCGCCACAACGACCGGGGCCGGGTCGGATGGCCGGTGAGTAGTGAGTACGCCTTGACGTCGAACCGGAAGCCATCCGGAACGCGTTCCGCCCACAGTGCGACCTGCCGCTCGGCCGGCGGCGCGTAGTAGGTCGAGTCGATCTCGGTGAGCGGGAACTGCGACGCGTAGTAGCGCAGGCGCTCCTCGGCCGACATCGTCTTGCCCGGGTACCAGTCCGCCTCCTCGACCAGCGTCTTATCGGTCCATGAACAGCTGCCGGTCAGGACGGCGTGCTCGCCGGTCCAGGCCGGCGCGCCAAGTTCGTCGTGCGTCACGCACTACTCGAGGTTACGCACGGCCGCCATCAGTGTGAGCCCCCCGTCGACCACGAACGACTCTCCGGTGACGTATGACGCCTCGGGCGAGGCCAGGAACGCGATCGCGGCGGCGATCTCGCGCGCGGCGCCGGGACGGCGAGCCGGAATGCCCGGACGCTCGTTCTGGCCCGGGTCCTCCTCGTGCTGGCCGGTCATTGGCGTGGCGATCTCACCCGGCGCCACCGCGTTGACCGTGATCCCGTGCTCGGCCAGCTCGAGCGCCATCACCTTGGTCAGCAGCCCAAGGCCGCCCTTGGCGGCGCAGTACGCGCTCGAACCGGGCAGCGGGACGTGCTCGTGCACGCTGGTCACGTTGACGATCCGCCCGCCTCGGCCACCCGACATCATCCGGCGCGCGGCCTCCTGGCCGGCGCAGAACGCCGCGGTCAAGTCGACGTCGAGCACGTGCCGCCAATCCTCGAGCGACACCTCCAGGAACGGCGAAGAGGAACCCGTCCCCGCGTTGTTGACGAGAACGTCAATGCCGCCCAGCGCGTCGGCCAACTCCGCTACCACGCGCCCGCCCTCCGAGACGTTCGAGAGATCGACCCGACGCACCTCGGCCCGCCGGCCCATGTCCTGCACCTCGGACACGGTGCCGCGCGCGCCATCCTCGTCCGTGTGCCAGGTGATGCCGAGGTCGAAGCCACGTTCGGCCAGCATCACCGCCGTCGCCTTGCCGATCCCGGAGTCAGAGCCCGTGACGATGGCAACGGGCACGAGTCAGCCAGGGAGGGTCTCGCCGGCGATCGGTGCCAGCACCGCGACCTTGTCCTCGGGCAGCGTAGCGGGGATCAGCGGCGTCCAAACGGGAGCGGGCGGCTTCTCCCCTGCGCGGCCGGGGCGCTCCTGCTGCTGAGGCGGAGACTCGGACATGCGCCGCCGGTTACCCGCACGCCGCGACGATTAACTGGACGAGGTGGCATGGCCTCACTCGTAAGCGCGCCCCCTTAGAGTTCGGCCCAGCGCCCGTAACCATCTCAAGGAGAGCCCATGGGTTTCGACCAATACCACGAACCGCCTGAGGAGCTGCCGGCCTCTACGCGGACGTTCGCGCGGCTCTGCGCCTCGCTCACGGAGGAGGCCGAGGCGATCGGCTGGTACGAGCAGCGGATCGCGGTCGAGACCGATCCCGACGCCCTGGCGGTCATGCGCGACGCCCAAGGCGAGGAGTTCAAGCACTTCAGCATGGACCTCGAGTTCCTGCTCCGCCGCTCGCCGGCCTGGCGCGAGATCGCTCAGGGCGTGCTGTTCAAGGCGGGTGACATCGTTGAACACGGTGAGGAGGCGGAGGCCGAAACGCTCGAAGGAAACGGACCCGTTGGGACGGCGGAGGATGGCTCGCTGGGGATCCGCAGCCTGAAAGGAGCGGGACGATGAACCATCTGCTCCGCTCGCTGGCGCCGATCAGCGACGACGGCTGGAAGATGCTTGACGAGGAGGCCCGTGAACGCCTCGGGCCAGCGCTCGCTGCCCGGCGGCTGGTTGACTTCTCGGGGCCGCACGGCTGGGAGTATTCGGCCACCAACCTGGGCCGCATCGCCCCGCTCGCGAACGCGCCGTGCACCGGGGTCACCGGCAAGCGGCGCCAGGTGCTGCCGCTGGTCGAGGTGCGCGCGGACTTCGCGCTCTCGCGAGATGAGCTGCGCGATGCCGACCGGGGTGCCGAGGACGCGGACCTCGAGCCGCTCGACAGGGCGGCACACCAGATAGCGGTGGCCGAGAACACGGCGGTATTCCACGGCTGGCACGGCGCCCTAGCGGGAATCGAAGAGACCTCGCCGCACGAGGCGATCCCGCTGGGCGAGGCTCCCGATGACTATCCGCGCCCGGTGGCGGCGTCAGTCGAGCGGCTGCTGCACAACGGAATCAGCGGCCCGTACGGCCTGGCTCTCGGCGGTGAGCAATATCGGCGCGTGGTGGAAGGCGCCGAGCACGGCGGCTACCCGCTGCTCGATCATTTGCGCAAGATCCTCGAGGGGCCGATCGTGTGGGCACCTGGTGTGGGTGGCGCGCTGGTAGTCAGCCTGCGTGGCGGGGACTTCCTGTTCGAGTCGGGTCAGGATCTCTCGATCGGCTACGACGGACACGACGGCCAGATGGTGCGCCTGTATCTGGAGGAGAGCTTCAGTTTCCACGTCGCCACCCCCGAAGCCGCGATCATGCTGAGCCCGTGATGGCGGCGGCCAGCGCGCGGATGCGCTCGGCCACCGTGAGCATCATGTCGCGGCCCACTTGGCCCGGGCTGAGGGTCGCCGCAGCGATGACCGGCAACGGGTCGCTCAGATAGGCGACGTCAGCCGCCGGCGCCGCGCAACCCGCGCCCGCCTGCATCGCCGAGGCCGCCGCGTCAGCAGGGAGGTGGTCCTGCGCGAACCCGTGCAGAACGCACCAGACCGTGCGGGGCGCTCCCTCGCCGTGGGGCCCGAGCAGAGGGGCGCTGATATTGACCAACCCGGAATCCCACCCCGGGTTCTGGTTGTCGAAGTCGTAGTAGTAGACGCGCTGCACCTGAGGCGACTCGCTCGGGAGGCGCAGGTAGCCCTCGGCGGCCAGCGCCTGCGCGTTGGGGTTGCCGTTCAGGCACCCGGCCCACGTTCCATCGTCCTGCGGGTTGCCGTCCCCACAGCCGCTCGTCACCGGCTCCTTCCCCGGGTCCGTCAACCACACCCCCACCTCGGTGAACCAAATCGGCGGTCGGCTCGCGTAGAAGCGGTCGACCAAGGCGATCGGCCCCTGCGCGCTCGGCAGGCCGGAGGACGGCGCCGGGACCGGACTGCCGCCGTTCAGCGCGGCATAGCTCACATCGATGTAGGGGTTCAGCGCGATCGCGTCGGGCGGGCGGGGATAGATCTTCGAGAGCACGCGAAAGTAACCGCGCGGGTAGTAACAGCTTGAAGTCACGCAGCGCGAGGAGGAGTAGTTGAAGCCCCCGGCGAGCAGCGTGTGGCCGGGGTTGGAGTCGACCTTCTTGGCGTCGAGGTACCAGTACGCCGCCCCCTGGGCGCTGCCACCGTGCCCGTTGCCGCCGGTCGGTCTGGCAGCTGAGTTCCCGAACAGGCACTGGTACTGGACCCCTGCGCCGCCGACCCACGTGCCGTTGCGATGGGTGCAGTCGGGGCCGCCGGTGGCGGTCGAGTCGGCGGAGTAGATCGAGTCGGGCTCGTTGAACACTTCCCACTCCACGACCCCCGGTGCTTGCCGCTCCAGGCCGCTCAGCCCGCATCCGTACTCGGCGTCAGTGGGCCAGATGTCGTCGTTGGGCAGGCCGGCCACGGTCAGGGTGACGAGCACGTGGCTCATGCCGACCAACCGCGAGGCGGCCGACAACTGTCCGGCGAACGCCGCCGCCGGCGTCCCGGGACCCGAGGGCGAGGGCTCGCAGCCGCCGCCCGCGACGTTGCCCCGGCCGTCGTTGACCGCGTCCCACGGGACGTAGATTCGGGCGTAGCACACGGCGTTCGAATTGCGGCAGGGCACTCCACCCAGCAACTGGGTGAGGTACGGGTTGCTCTGATAGGAAAACGCCGGCGGATCGCCCGCGACGGCACCATCGAGGTTGATCCCCCACCCAACGCTCGCCCCAGCCGGCGCGGCGAGCGCCAGACTCACCGCGAGCGCGAGTGCCGTCAGGGAGCGCCCCCGTCGGATTCGCGTCAGGATGAAACCGGCCAGAGTCCCCCGCCGTCCTTGTACAGCCGCCCGTCGCTCACCAACTGGCGCACCACGGCATACAGCGAGTGATGCCCGCGAGAACGCGGTTCTCGCGACACTTGACGTCTTCGATCACGGTCGACATTGCCCCTCACCCCGGTTGATTTAGAGGCTACGAAGGGTTAGGACGCGGGCTCTGCTGATC
This sequence comes from Solirubrobacterales bacterium, assembly GCA_019239375.1. Classification (GTDB taxonomy): domain Bacteria; phylum Actinomycetota; class Thermoleophilia; order Solirubrobacterales; family Solirubrobacteraceae; genus Palsa-465. The sequence continues at coordinate 16,505 of JAFAZZ010000065.1, forward strand.
GTAACGCGCTCGAGCCGGCACGCTGCGCGTACGACCCGAGTCCCTCCATCGCCCGCGCGATCGCCCAGTTGTGGTTCCATCGGAAAATCGGACGCAGCACCGGCGTCAGGACGCGCAGAACCCTTCGGTCTGCGTACACCTGCCAGTCAAAGCGCACATGCGTCCCGTCCCCGGTCGGGGTCAGCGTCCACGCGCCCCGGCCGCGGAGATCGCCGTCCACGTTGGCCACCACACGGCGCGGCCGCTCGATCTCGACGGTGACCGAACGTGTGTGCAGGTGGTACGGGAGCCGGCCCTTGAAGTGATGAAGGGCTGTGCTGCCCACCGCGGCGACCCCGTCGGCTTCGACCTTCAGGTACACCGGGCGCCACCAGTCCGGATAAGTGCGTGAGTCGGCGATCGCGTCGAACACCGCCTCGGGTGCAGCGGCCACGTCCCACTCGTCGACGAACCGATACGGCCGCATGGGGCGCGCCACAGCGAGCACGAGCTCGGCGATCCTGCGCTGGACGCGCAGCGATGGCATCGCCGCGTATCCCGCCGGAGCGAAGTCGAGCACGAGTTCGGCGCCGGCGAGCGGCCGGGGAAAGCCTGCGCGGGTGAACTTGCCCTCACGGCACAGTTCCGCCGTGCGCCGCATGAACGCCTCGGTCCGGCCCGCCGGGCGGACGTGTATGCGAACGCAACCGGGTCCGTCGCCAACCGGCACCTGCGTGTGCGGCGTACCGGCCGGGACCTCGATCGCGTCTCCCGCGCTCACGACGTGCTCGCGTCCGTTCATGCCGACCTTGATCGTCCCGGAGTCCACCTCGATGCGCTCGACCTGCTCGGGATGCACGTGACGCTGCGCGAGGAATCCGCGCGGGCGCCCCGTCACCTCCATCTCCAGCAGCTCGCCGCCGGTCTCTTCTCCGGTTCGAAGGAACTCCAGCCGGAGCCCGAGCGGCTCCATCTCAAGCACATCGCCCGCCGTCATCGTCAGCCACCTTTCGCGTTTGCCTGCGCCCCGTGTTCGTAACCGGGCGGCGGCTGGATCACAACCCGGAGATCACAGACGGCGGCGAGGTGGCCGGAGCGACGGCGGCGGCGGTGTGGAGCCGTGCCGCGCTATCGCGCGCGACGCGGCTCCGCGTCGTCAGGTATCCGACTAGTACCCCGGCCCAAGACTGCTGACCTTCAGCGTGGTCGAGCCGAAGTTGACGCCGCCACAGCGCCCGGTGACCGAGTACTTGCTGGACTTGACGTTCGGACTCAGCGTCACCTTGATCGAGAACGCCCCGTTCTTGCTCTTGGCCAGGGACGCCGACACGGCCGGAACGCCCGCGAAGCTGTGCTTGGTGGCGCCCTTGAAGGCCTGCGAGAGGATCGTCGCGACGTCGCCTTTGTGCCCGATCTGGCAGCCGTGATCGACCGAACCGGACACGGTGACCGTCTGCCCCGCGTTCACCTTCCCGGGCGACACCTTGACGAAGTGCGACTGGGCCAGCGCGGCCGGTGCGAACGCGGCGAGGCCTACGAGAGCGGCAATCACTTTCTTCAAAACGGCTCCTCTCATCGATTGCTCCGGCGGCCGCCCGATGGTAGCCACACGAGAGCCCAACACATCGGTTGCCCGATCGTTGCGCCGCCGGGCGCTGAGATGATCCTCTCCGGCCTCAGCGCCTGGGCACGGCATCGACCGCCGGCCGTCGTTCTCGGCGACTGACGCCGACCGAGCGGCATATTCGATCCCGATGATTTCCCGCCGCCGGCGCGGTCGAACCGAGCGAGCACATTTCAATGAGAAGGAGACCGAACATGGGCAAGATCGCGGTACACGAATTCATTTCGCTCGACGGCGTCGTCGAGGACCCGAGGTGGACGGCCGATTATCCGTTCGACCCGAAGATGGGCGAGGCGATCGGTGCGATCACGCTGGCCAGCCAGGCGATCCTGTTGGGACGTCGCACGTACGAAATGTTCGCGCCCGCGTGGTCGGCGAGGACGGCCGAGGAGGATCCCGGCGCTCCATTCTTCAACGACACGCCGAAATACGTGGTGAGCGCCACACTCCAGCGCGCCGACTGGAACAACTCGGAGATCGTCGGGCCGTATGACGCCGAGACGATTCGTACGCTGAAACATCGCCCCGACGGTGACCTGTATGTAAGCGGCAGCGTCAGCCTGGTGCGTGCGATGCTCGCCGATCACCTTGTCGATGAGCTCCACCTGTTCGTCTACCCGGTCGTCCTCGGGTCCGGGCTGCGACTCTTCGGGGACGGCGGCGCGTCGTTGAAGCTTGCGCTTGGCGCGACCGAGGCGTACAGCAGTGGGGTCCTGCATCTCACCTATGGGCCGGCGTAGCCGGATACGCGGGGAGCGGCGGCGCAGCCGGATACGCGGGGAGCGGCGGCGCAGCCGGATGCGCGGGGAGCGCCGGCGCAGCCGTCGGCGTGCAAAGCGCGGGCGCAGCCAGGCGGTTCGGTGCGGGGTATCAGCCCGCTCAAGCGAGCTCGCACCCGCCGCCTCACCAGGTGTCCGAGAATGTCGCGATGACCAACTTCCCCGAATCCCATCGCGACCTCCTAGACGGTCCCGTCGCGTCGCTGGCCACGATCCGCCGAGACGGCTTTCCGCACGTCACCGAGGTCTGGTTCCTGCACGACAACGACGGCGAGGTCAAGCTCTCGCTCAACACCTCGCGGCTGAAAACCCGCAACCTCCGGCGCGATCCAAAGTGCAGCCTCCTGCTCCTGGATCTGAGCAATCCTTACCGATATCTAGAGGTGCGGGGTACGGCGAGGATCGAGCCTGACCAAGACCTGGCCTTCGCGCGCAAGCTCGGCGCCAAGTACGACACGGAGTTCTGGGTCCACGACCAACCTGGAGAAAGCCGGGTCGTGGTCCTCATCGAGCCGGTCAACCTCCATGCGTGGCCACCGCCGACTGAATAGAAGTCGCGCTTTGTGGGCACAGTAGGCGCATGCGCCGACGCCGGTCACCGCGCATTACGCACCTTGTGCTGCCCGTGTGCGTCCTGCTGCTCATCGCGGGAGCGCCGGCGGGCGCGCTGGCCAAACGCGCGGTCGCGACGGGCACCGGCGGAGCGGTGGCCTCCGACACCGTGCAGGCCACCCGCGCGGGGCTCACGGTGCTCGCGCGGGGCGGCACCGCGGCGGATGCCGCGGTCGCGGTCGCTTCCACGCTCGGCGTCACCGACCCGTTCGTGGCCGGGCTCGGCGGCGGTGGCTACTTCGTCTACTACGACGCGCGCACCCACCGCGTCTACACGATCGACGGGCGGGAGGCCGCTCCGGCCGCTGATAACGCGAGCTTGTTCATCGACCCGGCAACGGGCAAGCCGCTGCCCTTCGCCACGGCGGTGACGAGCGGGCTATCGGTCGGCGTGCCGGGCATGCTGATGACCTGGCAACGGGCGGTAAACCGATGGGGCGACTTCACGCTCGGTAGCGACCTGAAGCCGGCCGAGCTGGTGGCCAGGCGTGGCTTCAGCGTGACGCCCACCCTGCGCGAGGAGGTGCGGGAGAACGCCTTCCGATTCGATCAGTTCAGCTCCACCAGCGCGCTGTTCTTGCCGCACGGCCAGCTGCCGGCGGTTGGATCGAAGCTGCGAAACCCGGACCTGGCGCGGACATACGCGACGATCGCCCGCCGCGGCATTCAAGCGTTCTACGGCGGGGCGATCGGGCGCGATGTGGTGCGG
>JAFAZZ010000070.1 GCA_019239375.1 Solirubrobacterales bacterium
AAGCCCATCTGCTGTGACTCTCAGACCCAAACGCGGCGCTCCCCAGGGTCGCTCACCTGGGACGCGACCGGGGGCTGTGGATGCAGCTCGTGGCGTCCTGCTCGGCGCGGCGGGCGTATGGTTTGCGCGGTGACGGGGAGGTTGCGCGCGCGTTCCGGGCGGGCTGTGATGGCGATCCTTGCCGTGGTGGTTGCGCTTGGCCTGCTCGGGATCGGGCGCTCGGATGCTTCGTCGCGTCGGGTTGGTCGGGACGTCGCGGCTCGCAGGACACGGCCCCCAAGGAGGACATCAGGTGGGGCCCCCGTGGCATCCGGCATGAGCGTGGTGACGGTCGACCCGGGCGTGAGCGGGAGGACGATCCCGGCCGGGTTCCTGGGTTTGTCCTTCGAGTATTGGGCGGAAGCGAACTATGCCGGGAACGACCCACGTGCAGTCGATCCGGTGCTGGTGCGGCTGATCCGCAGCCTCGTCGGTCAGGACGCGATCCTGAGGATCGGCGGGGTGACGACCGATTGGACATGGTGGCCGGTCGCCGGCGTGCCCAGGCCTGGAGGAGTGAATTACACCCTCACCCGGCGCCGCCTGGCGGTGATGGGCGCGCTCGCCAGTGCTGTTGGCGCTCGCCTCATCCTTGGCCTCAACCTCGAGGCGAACAGCCGGGTGGTGGCGGGCGCCGAGGAGCGGGCGATGCTCAAGTTCATCGGGGGCCGGCGTATCGAGGCGTTCGAGTTGGGCAACGAGCCCGAGCTGTATTCGAGCTTTGCCTGGTACCACACGCGCGCGGGGACTGGCTTGCCCGGGCGTCGGGCCGGGTGGAACTTCGCCGAGTTCAATCGGGACTTCGCGCGCGTGGCGGCCGCGATCGGGCCGGCCCCGCTGGCCGGGCCAACGGTGGGCGGGTTGTCCTGGCTGAATTTGGGTCAGTTCTTGGCCGCCGAGCCGCGACTCGCGCTCGTGTCTCTGCATCGCTATCCACTTTTTGGCTGCTTTAACAGTCCCGGCTCACAGACCTACCCGACGATCGGAAACCTCATGTCCGAGTCGGCGTCAGGAGGGCTTGCCGATAGTCTCGTGCGCGACGTTGCGATCGCGCGTGCCCACGGCCTGTCGTTGCGAAACGACGAGATGAACTCGGTCTCCTGCGGGAACGGGTATGGCACAGCCAACGTGTTCGCGTCGGCGTTGTGGGCGCTCGATGCCCTGTTCCAGATGGCCCGGGTTGGAGTCGGTGGGGTGAACATCCATACGGCGCCTGTCTACCCCGATCGGCTGTTCACCGTCAAGCGAGTGAAATCGCGCTGGCAGGCGATGGTCGCGCCCGAGTACTACGGGCTGCTGATGTTCGCGCAGGCAGCCCCTGCGGGTTCAGATCTTCTGCGCGTCTCGCGAACGAGGGGCGAGGTGAGGGTGTGGGCGACCCGCGCGCCCGGGGGACAGATCCACGTAGTCCTGATCAATGACGACACCGCCCACCGCCACGCGCTGGTCGTGCGCGTGCTCGGAGCGAGCGGCACAGGGACGCTCGAGCGCCTTCAGGCGCCCAGCGTGCACGCCACGCGTGGCGTGACCCTCGGAGGTCGGAGCTTCGGTGCCCGGACCAGAACGGGCGTGCTCCCCCATCCCCGCGACACCGTCGCGGTCAGGTCGCGGGGGGGCGATTATGTAGTGCGGATGCCCGCGGGCAGTGCGGCCATGTTGACACTCGCTCCTCGCTGAGGCTCGGTATGCGCCGAGGCACTGGTCGGATGCTGTTGGTGGCGGCTGCGGCTGGGCTGGTGGGGGTCGGCGTGGCGATCGCGTTAGCCGCTGGCGGGAAACCGTCCGGCTCGGCTCGCCGATCATCCCTCGCGGATCGAAGGGAGGCGATCTCTGCTCCTCCATCGGCCGTGGTGACGATCGAGCCGGGCGTGGAGGGGACGAGGATTGCTCCGGGCTTCTTAGGTCTGTCGATCGAGTATTGGGCACTCGAGGCCTATGCGGGGAGGCATCCGGCGGCGATCAACCCGGAGCTGAGTCGGTTGATCCGAGACCTCGTGCCGGCACAGACGGCCGTGTTGCGGATTGGCGGGGTCAGCACCGATCAGACCTGGTGGCCGCTGCCGGGTGTCAAGCGCCCGCCCGGCGTCTTGTACAGGCTGGGCGCGCGACGGCTGATGGTGATGCGGAAGCTGGCCGAGGAGGCAGACGCACGACTCATCTTGGGCATATCGTTCGAGGCGGACAGCCGGATGCTCGCCGGCGCAGAGGCGCGCGCGATGGTGACGGTCATCGGACGCAGCCGGATCGACGCGTTTGAGCTGGGCAACGAGCCAGAGCTGTACGGCAATCCGAGCTTCCCCTGGTACATGCGCGACGGCCACAACGTGATGGGGCGGCCGGCGGGCTATGGGCCGACGCGGTTCATGAGTGACTTCGCGACGATCGCCGCCGGACTGCCCCGGCTTCCGCTCGCGGGTCCAGCGAGCGGAGCAGCGGGCTGGCTGGGCTACCTCGGCCCGTTCATTGCCGCCAACCCGCGGCTCGGGATGGTCACGGTGCATCGCTATCCATTTGAGGCTTGCGCAGTCCAACCCCCGTCGCCCTCATACCCGACGATTGCCCGGCTTCTGTCGCCGCTTGGGACCACCGATCAGACCGCCGGGCTCCTACCGTACGTGGCCACGGCTCACGCGCACGGCCTTCCACTACGAATCGGGGAGATGAATGCTCTCGGATGCGGAAACCCACCCGAGGTTTCGAACTCGTTCGCGCTGGCGCTCTGGGCCATCGACGCACTGTTCGCCTACGCCCAGGTCGGTGTTGACGGAGTGAACGTTCACACTTGGCCGAGCGCGCCCTACCAGCTATTCACGTTTCAGAGGACGAGGACCGGATGGCAGGCATTCGTCGAGCCGGAGTACTACGGGCTGCTGATGTTCACCCAGGCGGCGCCGGCCGGCTCCCGCCTGGTGAGCGCCGCATCGAGCGACCCAGCGGTCCGGACATGGGCGACGCGAGCAGCGGACGGGACTATCCGGATCACCTTGATCAACGACGACCCCGCAACGGCCCAGCGCGTCACGGTCAAGGTGAACGGAGCGCCCAGCCCAGCAAGCCTTGAACGCCTGCTCGCGCCGAGCGCCACCGCCAGGGACGGTGTCACGCTCGCTGGCCAAACCTTCGACGAGACTCGAAACGGAGAGCTCGCAGGTCCCGTCGTCCAGAGCACGGTCTACTCGGGCAGCCGCGGCTATCCCGTCTCGCTGCCGCCGGCAAGCGCGGCCCTGCTCACGCTCCGGTGAGCGAACAGGCGAGGCCACGAGAGTCGTGAGCTCCGACAGGGACGCGGGCTGGCCGATCGCCGAAGTACGCCCAGGAGGAGGGCAGGGCCCTATATGCGCAACGGCCATCGGTGATCAGGCGACTCGGTGGCCCGCGATCATCATGCCTCGGAAGCGAGCCCCGGCCCCGACGCTGTCTTCACGGTCGCGATCGAGACCGAGGACTCCAAGCCGGCGAGCGCATGGTCTCCTCGAGTCAGAAGTCGCGGCGCCCTGCGAGTCGCTCGTCAGCCTCTGGCCGCGTGCGCTCGTAGAGAGCGATCCGCTGGGGTCCCGGATTGGTTATTTCCGCACCGCGCCCGTGAGGAATCTCGAACTCCATGCCGAGCTCGACGTGGTGGGCGCGAAGCTCCGCTACTGCGCCATCGAGATTGGCCACGCGGTAGACGAGGACTGGTTGGTCGCCCTGTAGATGCCCGGCCAACAAGAGAGGGGGCGGATCCGGGGCCAACCGCACCATCGCCACACGTGTGCCGAAGGCGGCGATCGCGAACACCACTTCCGCGCCCAGCCCACGCGTGAAGTGCTTCAGGTCAGCGGCGACGTCCCGGCTGGGTAGGTAGACGAAGTCAAGCCGATCGAACATTCCTAGATGGAAGGGTCGGCGCGACGCTACAGGTTGGCGAGGCTGAGGTGGAGGTTCGCTTTGAGCAGGATCAGCGGCCATAGCGCCGTCGCCACCACCGCCGAGAGCACCTGGGACAGGCTGCTCAGATGCGCGTAGTAGGCGTGCTGGGAAGCGACAATCACGCCGATGACCACGTATGCGATGGACGCGAGGGCGCGCATCTGAGACAGGTTCGCCGGGCCCCGGCGGCCTCCTCCCGTACCAGCGCCGGTCCGCGATCCGAAGACGACTCGACCCTGCTGATCAACTCCCCGCGGACGCGGTACTCGGACCGGTGAAGGGTGAGCAGCGTCGCGGTCGCGACGAGCTGGGGTGAGCACGCTGACTAGGACCCCGGGGCCGGAGCGAGGTCTGGTTCGCGTGGTGCAGCTGGAGGGGAGCGCAACCCCTCAGGACTTGACGTTCCGGGCCATAGATGCGATGGCCGAATTCGTCGCGCTCGCGACCGACGTCGCCATCTCGGACAGCTGCGATAGGCGGTTCATGAGCATTTGCATCTCGAAC
>JAFAZZ010000103.1 GCA_019239375.1 Solirubrobacterales bacterium
GGAGCCCATTCCGGGCGACGGCCTCGAGCGGTTCAGCGAGGCGAAGCCTCGTTGACCTATTGGCCAGCCGCTGCCCTCGCCGGCGCCCCACTCACCGGACATTCGCCTCCTACGCCGTCGGCTAATGCCTCGGCTTGGCCGTCACGCTGCGCCACCAACCGCCGTTTTTCTCCGCCTCGCGCTCCAACGTCTCGCCGATGAGCCAGATCATCGGGGGCCAGAGTCCGACGAACAGCGCGCGACGCTCCGCGTTGCCGCGCTCATCCTGGTCCACGGTCTTGGCGCGGATCCAGAGGCCGATGCAGAGGCCGATGGAGCCGAACGAGGCGAGTTGGAGATGCCAGGCTCGGAGCCCGGTGCGATAGAGGTGGCCGGTCAACACGTAGTCGCAGTATTTCCGGGAACGCGATATCTAAACAGTGTGTTTAGATTTAGTTCGTGGGTATGTTAGAAGCATGCCAAGACGCCCGCCCGCGACCCGCCGCTGGCTGACTGCCGCCACGTGGCCCGTCGGCATCGCGCTCACCGCGTGGGACTACATGTGGCGCTCTACCCCGATGCATCGGAGCGAGCGCCTCGAGGGCCCGGACTCGTGGCGGCCCTGGCCGGCGGTGGAGGCTGCCTCACTGAGCGAGGAGATCCAGGGCGTGGACACGGGCTACGGCCCGCTATTTCACCGTCGCTATCGAACCCGGATCAGCGCGGCGACAATTCGTCCGGAGGAGGTGATGAGCGTCCTGCAGGCCAAGGTGAACCGGGCCGCGCCGACCACGTTCGCCCGCTTTCAGAAGGTTCACGGCGATTCGGGAATCATGCGCGTTGGGGACGAGTACGTGGTGCGGATGCCCGGTCCGTGGGACGGCCCGGTCCGTGTCATCGAGGTCGAACCATGCTCGTTTCGCTTCGCCACCCTCGACGGCCATCTCGAAGCAGGCCAGATCGAATTTCGGGTCGGGACCTCGGAGGGCGGCCAGATGACGTTCGAGATCGAGTCGTGGGCAAGGAGCAGCGGCCGTGTGTCAAACCTTCTCTACCACAGGGTGCGCTTCGCCAAGGAGGTTCAGGCCCACATGTGGATCTCGTTCCTGGAGGGCGTGGTGTCGCTATCCGGCGGGCGGATGACCGGCGGCATCGAGATCGAAACCCGGCGGATCGAGGAGCCTCCCGATGCCCGATGACTCGGTGCTTGGCTCGCCGCGCATCCGCCGGCGGCTGGCCGGCCTGTCGCAGCGGAGCGTGAACTTCGATCCCGCCGCGCTGCGGCACGCTCACCCCGAGGATGGGTGGACCATCACCGACCTTTGTCAGACGCTGCCGTCCGAGCCTCCCGGCATGCCCATCGAGGGTGGTAGCTGGGATGTAGCGCGGACGCTCATGCAGGGCTACGAGTTCGCCGACCCGTCGATCGTCCGCGCCTACTACGATCCCGCGGCGCCGCTGGAGGGGCGCAACATGCTGCTCAAGCTCCAAGCGCTCGGGGTGTTCTGGCTGTTCGTGGGCGTCAGGGTCAGCGAGGTCTACGACCGAATCCGGCGCACTCCGTCGGGAGAGATCCGCGTATGGGGCTGGAACTACCAGACGCTCGACGGGCATGTCGAGATGGGCCAGATGGACTGGGAGGTCTGGAAGTGGCCCGTCAGCGGGGGGGTGGAATTTCACGTCCACGCCGTCTCACGGCGCGCGCCGATCGCCAATCCGATCGTGCGAGCCGGCTTCCACGTTCTGCGCGGGCGCGAACGCGACGCGTTCCTTCAGAGCACCAAGCGGAGAATGCGGACGTTCACCGAGCTGGCGCTCCAGACCGCGGGCCGGGGAGAGCCGCTGCGTTCAGCCGCCGTCGAGCTGACCGCCCGGCGGTCTCGGCCGTCCGACCAGGCCCATGACGAGCTGGCGCGGAGGCTGAGGTAGTGCCGCGGCGCTATCCGATCTTCCAATTCCCGAACCCGCCGCTGATCGCGGCCATGCTCGCCGGCGCGGTGGCTCGGACAACGCATGGGCCGCCGGCCCGCGGTGCCGCGGTCATATCCGCAGTGGCGCAGCTGGTGTGGGCCTACCAGGAGATCACCGAGGGCGCCAACCGCTTCCGGCGGCTGCTGGGCGTCGCTGGAGCGGCGCGGGCCGCAGCCGAGCTGGTG
>JAFAZZ010000284.1 GCA_019239375.1 Solirubrobacterales bacterium
GTTCTCCGGGGCCTGCGCGGGCTGTGGAGAGACGCCGTACTTGAAGCTCCTCTCGCAGCTGTTCGGCGACCGCCTCACGGTGGCGAACGCCACCGGTTGCTCGTCGATCTACGGCGGCAACCAGCCGACGACGCCGTGGACGGTCAACGCGAACAGACGCGGGCCGGCGTGGGCGAACTCGTTATTCGAGGACAACGCCGAGTTCGGGCTGGGGCTGCGGCTCGCTGCCGATCGCCACACCGAGCTGGCCCGGCGCCGTCTATCGGAGCTGCGCGACGTGGTGGGCGCCGATCTGGTGGATGAGATCCTGGCCGCGCCCCAGGTGCGCGAGTCCGAGCTCCGCGCCCAGCGCGAACGGATTGCGGAGCTCGGGCGGCGGTTCGAACACCTCGACGGTCCGGCCGTCGAGGACCTGCGCAGCGTGCTTGACCACCTCATCCGCCGCAGCGTATGGATCGTGGGCGGGGACGGCTGGGCGTACGACATCGGGTCGGGTGGGCTGGATCACGTCCTGGCCAGCGGGAGGAACGTCAACGTCCTCGTGATGGATACCGAGGTGTACTCCAACACGGGTGGGCAGATGTCCAAGGCGACGCCGCTCGGGGCGGTGGCGAAGTTCTCGGCCGCGGGCAAGACGCTGCCGACCAAAGACCTCGCGCTCCAGGCGATCTCCTACGCCAACGTCTACGTGGCCCGGGTGGCCTTCGGAGCCGACCCACAGCAGACCCTGCGAGCGTTCCGCGAGGCCGAGGCCTACGACGGACCGTCGTTGCTCATCGCGTATAGCCACTGCGTCGCGCACGGGTACGACATGCGCGGCGGTCTGAACCAGCAGTACGGCGCGGTGGCGAGCGGGCATTGGCCGCTGATCCGCTATGACCCGCTGGTGCGCGCGGAAGGAGGAAATCCCTTCCTGCTCGATTCGCCTCGCCCGCGGATGTCGCTGGCCGACTACCGGAAGGGCGAGCTGCGCTTCCGTGCTCTGGCCGCGGCCCAGCCGGTCGAGGCGGAGCGTCTGGTCGGTCTGGCCCAGCAAGTCGCCGACCAGCGCTGGCGGCTGTACGAGGAGATGGCGACGCGCGAGGCGAGCGAGTTCCCATCCGACCCGCGCGGGAGAAGGTGAATGGATCTGTCGACCAACTACATGCGTCTCGCCTTGCGCAACCCGCTGGTGGCGTCTCCCTCGCCGTTGTCGTACTCCCTCGACGGGATCAAGCGGCTGGCCGACGGCGGCGTCGGCGCGATCGTGATGTTCTCGCTGTTCGAGGAGCAGCTGCGAGAGCAGGCGGCACGCTCGATCCGTCTTGTCGAGGAGACCGCCGAGAGCTTTCCTGAGGCGCTCGACTACTTCCCCTCGGTCGTCGAGGAGGACGGCGGGCCCCGCAGCTATCTGGTCCTGCTCGAGCGCGCGGTGGCCAGCGTTGATATCCCCGTGATCGCGAGCCTGAACGGGGTCACTCCGGAGGGGTGGACCGATTACGCCCGTGCGCTGCAGGACGCTGGTGCCGCCGCGATCGAACTGAACATCTACTACCTGCCCGATGTGGCGATGTCCGGCCGCGAGGTCGAGCGGCGCCACATCGATGTGCTCGAGCGGGTCAGGGCCGCGGTCACCGTGCCGGTCGCGGTCAAACTCGGACCCTTCTTCAGCTCTCCTGGGGAGATGGCGCTGCGCCTGGACGAGGCCGGCGCCGACGCGCTGGTCCTCTTCAATCGCTTCCTGCAGCCCGACATCGACCCCGAGCAACTCGTGGTCCTGCCGAGGGTGAACCTCTCGAGTCCGGTGGTTGCCCGGGCGGCACGGACCTGGATCGCGCTGCTGCGTGGCAAGGTGAGGGCCTCGCTCGCCGCCACCTCGGGCGTGGAGGTCTCGGCCGACGTGGCGAGGTACCTGCTCGCGGGCGCCGACGTCGTGATGAGCACGTCCGCCCTTCTGCGCCACGGACCGGGGTACGCGGCCGAGTTGCTCGACGGCCTGACCGCCTGGATGTCCCGCAAGGGATTCGACGACCTCGCGCGCGTGCGCGGCCTGCTCGCGGTGCCGGCCGAGACCGACGCGGCCGCCTACGAGCGAGCCGGCTACGTGAGCGCGATGCGAGCTGCCAATGCAGGTGCCTACAACCCCTGGTGAGTGAAACATGACAGAAGTGAACCCCCCCAGCTCCGGACGTGTCGTCATCATCGGCGGCGGCGTCGCCGGCCTCGAGGCGCTGCTCGCGCTGCGAGCGCTTGCCGGCGATCGCGTCGAGCTGACGCTGGTGACGCAGAACGACGTGTTCGTCGACCGGCCAATGACCGTGGCCGAGCCGTTCGGCTTGGGATCGGCAGCGCGCCACTCACTGCCGGAACTGGCCGCAGAATCCGGCGCCGAGTTCGTTCAAGCGACCGTGGTCGCCGTGGACGCCGACGAGCACCGAGTCAGCCTCGATGCGGGACCCAACCTGAGCTACGACACCCTGATCCTCGCCCCGGGCGCGCAGCCGACCGCCCCGCTTCCGGACGCGATCACGTTCGGGGTTGAAGGCTCCGGCGAGGCGATGAGAGAGATGCTGACTCGCCTGCGCCGCGGCGATGCGCGTAGCGCGGCCTTCGTCGCACCGAGCATGACAGGCTGGCTCCTACCACTGTACGAACTGGCGCTGATGACCGCGCATGACCTGGCGCGCAATAACGTCGAGGGCGTCCACCTCAGCCTTGTCACGTCGGAGACCCGGCCCCTGGCGGTGTTCGGTGAAGACGGCAGCGAAATCGTCGCCCGATTGCTCGAGGAGGAGGGGATCGAGTTCATCGGCGCCGCAGGCGGAACGCAGGAGGTCATGGTCGGCGTGAGCGGAGAATCGCTGGCCGGCGATTACCTCGTGACGCTGCCGGTCCTGCGCGGGCCGGGAATCAATGGCGTGCCGGGTACCCGGGATCAGAACTTCATCCCGGTCGACGAGTACGGTCGGGTCGAGGGGCTCGCGGACGTGCACGCTGCCGGCGACGCCGCGAATTTTCCTGTCAAACAGGGTGGCCTTGCGGCGCAACAGGCCGACAGCGTGGCCGAATATGTCGCTGCGAGCTACGGCGCGAACATCGATCCCACGCCGTTCCGGCCCTCACTGCGCGGAATGCTGTTCACGGGCGAAGACCCGCTTTACATGCGGTCTGGGGTGGCCGGCGCCGACCCAGACACCCCCGACGCCTGGTATCCGCTCTGGTGGCCGCCGACAAAGGTCGCCGGTCGCTATCTCGCGCCGTACCTGTTCGAACGGGGCGACGGGGAGGGGATCGGCGGCCCACCCGTGGGCTTCATCGACGTCGACATCCCGCTCGCTGCAGTCACGCTCCCGGGATGACTTCATCGCTTCGAAGGCGAACCAAGGAGACCCCACCATGCCGGAAGGCACCGTCCTACCCAGCCACGGAAGCTATCTGCTGCCGCATTTCGACCACGCCACGGTCGCCGATGCGATGCACCCCGGGATCCTGTCCTGCGACCGGGAAGCGACTCTCAGCGACGTCGCGCGGATGATGAGCACGCACCATGTTCACTGCCTCGTGGTCGGCGGTGCAGCCGAAGGTGAGCCGGTGCAGGCGCCGGTTTGGGGAATGATCTCCGACCTCGACCTGCTCAGGGCAGGCTTGCGTCCTGATTCGCCCGACACAGCCGGTGACCTTGCGCAGCGATCCGTGACGACGGTCGCGACAACGTCCGCGTTACGGGATGCAGCCGAGCTCATGCTCACCAACGGAACGAGTCACGTCGTGGCGGTCAACCCGGAGACCGGACGTCCGGTCGGGATCCTGTCGACATTGGACATTGCCGGCGTGCTGGGTTGGGGAGAGATGTAGGTCACTCCGTGAGCACGGTGAGCAGCGTCGTTATCAGCTCAGCCGCCCGGCCCGCGACCGGGTCCTTCGGGCGCAGTCTCAGTGACGGCGCCCCGACGGAGCTCGGCACGACCGGCGATTAGGAGATCACAACGCGCCCACAGACGGCGGCGAGGAGAGGCAGATGTCGGCACTTCAACACGAGGCGGTTCCCGCCATGGCACCGGAGCGCTTCGCCGCGGTGCTGTCACAGGGTGAGTACGAGGCATTGCTCGGCCTGGTCGAGCAGGCGGCGCGCGAATTACACGGTCGGGTGATCTGGAACGTGAACTCGACCGCAAAGGGCGGGGGGGTGGTGGAGATGCTGCGGCCCCTGTTGGGTTACTGTCGCGGCGCCGGCGTCGACGCGCGCTGGGTCGTAATCGGGGGGCAGCCGGAGTTCTTTGCCATCACGAAGCGGATACACAACCGCCTGCACGGATTTGCCGGCGACGGCGGTCCGCTGGGCGTCGCCGAGCACGAGGTTTACGAGCGGACGCTGGCGGCGAGCGCCGCCGAGCTCGTGGAGCTAGTGCATCCGGAGGACATCGTGATCCTGCACGATCCGCAGACGGCGGACCTAGGCACGTCCGTGCGGGACACCGGGGCGACGTTGATGTGGCGCTGTCACGTCGGTCTCGATGTCGCGAACGATCACGCGCGAGAGGCGTGGGACTTCCTGCGCGGCTATGTCATGGATGCGCACGTGTTAATCTTCTCGCGAGCCGGGTTCGCGTGGGAGGGGTTGCCACGCGACCGGATCTCGGTGATCCGTCCCTCGATCGACGCGTTCGCCCCGAAGAACGCAGAGCAGGACCGTGAGCAGTCGCGGGCGATCTTGGCGACGGCGGGAGTTCTGGCCGATGACGTGGACACGTATCCCATGTTCATCCGGTCGGACGGCACCCCGGGACGGGTCGAGCGACGGGCGGAGATGCTGGAAGAGGAGCCTCTGGTGTCCGACGTGCCGGTCGTCATGCAGGTGTCGCGGTGGGATCAGCTCAAGGATCCCGTCGGAGTCCTCGGCGCGTTTGCCGCGCACGTCAGGAGCCACCACGGAGCGCACCTGCTGCTGGTCGGTCCGTCCACCGCGGCTGTCGCCGACGATCCGGAGGGCGCGCAGGTTCTCGACGAGGTCCGAGCGGCGTGGCACGAGCTGCCGGGACCGGTCCGCCGGCGCGTCCACCTGTGCTCGCTGCCGATGGACGACGTCGAGGAGAACGCGGCGATCGTCAATGCCCTGCAGCGGCACGCCGGCGTGGTCGTGCAGAAGAGCCTCGCGGAGGGATTCGGCTTGACCGTCTCCGAGGCGATGTGGAAGCAGCGACCGGTCGTGGCCAGCCGGATCGGCGGGATT
>JAFAZZ010000456.1 GCA_019239375.1 Solirubrobacterales bacterium
GGGCCCGCCGGCCACGCCCGCCCAGTCGGCGAAGGCTCCCGCCAGAACTGGATCCGCCTTGACTGGTCAGTCAGCGACACCACATCAGGACCTGGCTGCGCCGGCCGCTAAAAAGCCGGATGCGACGAACTCGAGTGAAGCGGGGGCGACGACGACCAAGGCCGCGGTGACAAACTCTGCCTCGACCCGGCCGGACTCCTACCCGACGACCGGCTCCACCCCGGCGGCGAGCCCTCCGACACAGCCCAGCTCGACGGTGACTACCGTCCCGGTGCAGCCGAGCTCAGTGAAGCCAACCACGGCAGCTCCGTCTGCACTCCAGCCCGTAACGCCGGGTCCAACCACGACAGGACCTGTCGCAACGCCACTTGTCGCGACGGGATCTGTCGCGACAGAACCTGTCGCGACCCCGTCGCTCCCGGGCCAAGCTGCTTCCGGCTCTACGAGCAACGCGATACCCCTGCTGCCCGGACTTCAGACTTCGGGAGCGCAGCCAACGAGTCCGGATCAGCCCGACCCGCTTCTCCCGTCGGCGCACCATCTCTCGGCGGCGGTCTTGGACGGGTCACCTGCCGCCCGCTATCCGGCTGACTTCGGGACCGCGATCGGCAGCTCAGGGGCGACGGCACCGACGACCGGACGCTCGTTCAAGACCGCTCTTGCCGTTCACCGGCGCGTCGCCATGCCGCGCCGGATTCCGCCGGTCGTGCCATACGCGCCGCCGTCGACCAAGTCACCGCTGCCGATTGGTGGCGGCGCGGCTGCGGCCGGTAGCGGTGGTTTCGGCTCGGCCGCCCCGCCGGTTGCGCCTGCGTTCACGGCGTTCGTCCTTGCGCTCGCAATGATCCTGCTAGCGCGCTTCTGTCTTGATCTCTCGAGCTGGCGTTCCAGGCTGCTGCCGTCTGGACTCGAGCGGCCCGGCTGATCGGCGTGGCTGCTCACATCCGGCGGGTGCCTAACTCGGGCACTCGTTCGCGTCATGTCGCGACATGTCTCGTCGCATGATGCGGTCGATCACCGCTCTGCCCACGGGCTTGCTTCCGGGGCGGGAACGTCTACAACCGAGGACGCAGGACGATGCAAGTCATCCCGGGCGATCTCCACAGCCCGAAGAAAAACCGATATGCAGTCCGGTGGGCGCTGGCGATCAGCGCGCTCGCGCTGGCCTTCCCAGCGACGGCCTTCGGTGCTCAAACCGCCCCCGAGTACACCCCGGCCAGCGCCAACTCGGGAGCATCGCGCGCCGACTTCGGCCGCACCGTGCTGGCGCTCGGCAGCGGTTACAGCAGCCCCGATGGCTCGCCTCTGGTTCGATCCGTGCAACGCCATCTCGAGCTCGCCGGCTACTACCCCGGAAGGATCGACGGGGTCTACGGACCGCGGACACAGCAAGCGGCGCTCTCGTTCCAAGCTGCGCATCGGTTGCCGGTGGACGGGATTGTCGGTCCGCGCACCTGGGCCGCGCTGAGCGCACTCGTCCCCGCCTTGGGTCCCGGAGCTGAAGATCAACCTGGCGGATCGAACATGGTGCGTTCGCTCCAGCGTCGACTCGCGGCCGCTGGCGATTCGCCCGGGCCCATCGACGGCCGGTACGGCGTGCTTACGGCGGGGACCGTCATGCGGTTCCAGCGCGCGCACCGCTTGCCAGTCACCGGGATCGCCGGTCCTCGGGAGCTCGCGCTCCTGGCCAACCGCGTGTCACCAACGCGGCCGTCGAACCCGCTCCCGCAAAAGCCCGCCTCATCGGTCCCGCCGTCCAACACGCGTTCGCCGTCCCCGGCAGCCAACTCCCCTGCGCCGCCCGTCAACTCGGGTCCGGCGACCGTCAACCCGGGCCCGGCGACCGGCACCCCGGGCCCGGCGACGGTCAACCCGCTCCCCGCACCCGGGCAGCGCCCCGCGGCGGCCGCTCCGAAAGCGTCAGGGGGACCACGCCATCGTCCCGCCTCAGGAACCCTGCCGTGGAGGACTATCGTCGCTGCGCTGGCCTTGATCCTCCTTGTCCTGTTGGTGGTCATCGGCCTACGTTATGTGCGCCGTCGCGGCGATGACGAGCCCACTGTCGCGACGACGGCGAGTGACGAGGCAAGGCAGCCGACGCCGGCGCCGACAATCGCCGCAACCTGGAATGGTCGCGGCGAAGCTGCGGGCCGGAACCACTACGGAAACCAACCTCACACAAACGGGCATCGCGCCGGAGCCAATGGGGCGGACCTGGCTAATGGCGCGCGAACCTGGCCGTCGCGCGGGGACGAAGTGGATCTCTTCGCGTCGGCTGAGGCCGCCGCAGCTTTCAACCTGGGCGTGTTGCTCGACGCCCAAGGGCGCAAGGTTGAAGCGCTGGCGGCCTATGGCCGCGCCGATGAGCGCGGTCATGGCACAGCCGCCTCGAACCTCGGTCGTTTGCTCGAAGAGCAAGGGGCGCAGGCCGAGGCCGAGGCGGCCTACCGTCGCGCCGATGCGCGCGGCGACGGCGCTGGCGCTTTCTACCTCGGCCTGCTGCTCGAGGACCAAGGGCGGGTCGTTGAAGCGCTCGCGGCCTATGGCCGCGCCCATGAGCGCGGCCATCGCACAGCCGCCTCGAACCTCGGTCGTTTGCTCAAAGAGCAAGGGGCGCTGGACGAGGCCGAGGCGGCGTACCGTTGCGCGGATGAACGCGGTGACGCGGTCGCCGCGCTCAATCTCGGCGTCTTGCTGGAGGCGCGGGGGGCGTTGGATGAGGCCGCGGCCGCATACCGACGCGCATCGGATCGCGGCGATGATGCCGCCGCTTGTTGTCTCGGCGTCCTGCTCGCGGATCAGGGGGCGCTGGCCGAGGCCGAGGCGGCATTCAGGCGCGCCGACGAACGCGGAAACGCGGTCGGGGCGTTCAATCTCGGTGTCTTGCTGGAGGCACTAGGGGCGCCGAGCGACGCTGAGCAGGCTTACCGCCGCGCCGATGCGCGTGGCGATGCCGCCGGCGCTTTCAACCTGGGCTGGTTGCTAGAGGCCCGAGGGGGCAAGGTTGATGCGCAGGCCGCGTATGGTCGTGCCGATGAGCGCGGCCATGGCACAGCCGCCTCGAACCTCGGTCGTTTGCTCGAAGAGCAAGGGGCGCAGGCCGAGGCCGAGGGGGCGTACCGTCGCGCCGATGCGCGCGGCGACGCCGCCGGCGCTTTCAACCTGGGCTTGTTGCTAGAGGCCCGAGGGGGCAAGGTTGATGCGCAGGCCGCGTATGGTCGTGCCGATGAGCGCGGCCATGGCACAGCCGCCTCGAACCTCGGTCGTTTGCTCGAAGAGCAAGGGGCGCAGGC
>JAFAZZ010000120.1 GCA_019239375.1 Solirubrobacterales bacterium
GTGACGTTGAAGAACAGCGTGCCCGCGGACTGGATCACCGCGCTCCACCACCCGGCCCTGCCGGCGGGGCGGGTGTGGCGGTCGGGCCACGCGAGCCAGGACTGTAATCCGCCGCCGAGCGTGAAGAACACCGAGCCGACGAAGAACGTTACGCCGTCGGCCGAGTCGCCGACCAGCTGGATGAATCCGGGAAACGGGCCGATCAGGAAGCACGTCGACCCGATCGCGAACGACAGCGCCATCAAGCGGGAGCGGGTCACGGTCCCCGTCAGCTGACCAGCCCGATCACGCCCTTGGGCACGAGCAGACTTCCCACGGCAACGAAGCCCCGCACCGCCAACACGTGGGCATGCCGGCTCACCCATAGCTTTGCCCTCGCGATTGCGCGCGGGGTCCGCTCGGGCGCAACGATGAAGCCGAGGAAGGGAACCTCGAGCAGCCACATCATCACGAGGTTGAAGCCGATCACGAGCAGCACCGTGACCGGCGTCGCGTAGTGCAGCTTGTGAATCTCGACGAGACCCGCCAGGTAGGAGGCCCCGGGGAGAGTCAGGAGCGCGCCGACCACGAATGTGATGCGCGCTGAGCCCTTGTCAACCGCGCGCTGCCAGCGAGGCGGCTTGCTGGGTCCCTTGGCCGCCTTGCGTGTGGCGCGCCGCTGCCTCGTCTGCTCGACCCGGCCGGTGTAGATGACGAACGCGACGGCCAGGCAGATCGCTCCGAGCCCGATGTCCACACCGGGGCTGAGTGTGTTCTCGGTCGTGTGGGTGGCACTCGAGTTCGAGAGCGAGAAGACGATGAGGAGCCCGAGCGTGATGCTCGTGATGTAGGCGCCCAGCAGGTACCCGCCCATCAGCCGCGCCGGGTGCTCCAGCAGCAGCATCACGGTCGTGACCGCGACGAGAGTCGGGTTCAGCGACGCGGTCAGCGAGAGGAGGATTACGTCGCCCATAGCCGGCGGTGCTCATGATCCCTGCCGGATCGCGTCCGGTGTTCATCCGAACCGGGTGATGACGGCATGCTCAGGCGTCCCGGGGTGAATCGGCGGTACGGATAGAGTGAGCGCCGAAGCGCCCTCCGCCGGGCAGGCCGACGCAACGATTCGCAGCCGACGCTACGCCGTGCTGCTGATCGTCGTCGCCCTCAGCGGCGTCGTGGTGTCGCTGGCCACCTGGTGCTTCCTCGAGGGGATCTACCAGATCCCAGCAGGAGCTTTACGTGCATCTCCCCCATGCCGTCGGCTACCCTGGGCCGCCGAAGTGGTGGCCGCGCCCGGTTCTCGCCCTAGGGCGCGCTGCTTGCCGGGTGGCCATCACGCAGCTGCCCGGCAACCGGTGGCGCGGGCGCTTCGAGCACCGACCGCCTACGCGCGTTCGAGTGAATTTCGAACGTCGCTTGCGCGCTCCCGGTTGTACGTTAATTTCAACGATGGCAGAGAGGATGCTCACCTCGCCGCCGGCAAAATTGCCCTCGCCTACACACCCGCGCACGCGGGAGTGCCCGCTGAACCGGCCCCGGCGACGCTGGACGCTCGATCGCCTGAGCCAGGGACCCCCGCCGATAGGAAGCAGCCGGCGGGCATCGACGCAGCCTGCCTTGATGAGCATGGCTACACCGTGCGAGGATCGTTCTGACCGAACGCCAAGCGAGGGAGCAGTGGATCCAATGCTCGATAGCACGACCCGAACGACCGAGCCCTTCACCGGAGAGGAGTATCTGGAGAGCCTGCGCGACCGTCGCGAGGTCTACGTCTACGGCGAGCGCGTGGAGGATGTGACGACCCACCCCGCCTTCCGCAATACCGCGCGCTCGATCGCCCGCCTCTACGACGCCTTGCACGATGGGGAGCGGCGCGAGGTCATCACCACTGCGACCGATACAGGCTCAGACGGCGTAACCCACAAGTTCTTCCGCTTCCCACGCACGGTGGAGGACTGCGTGGGCGACCTCGAGGCGATCGCGGAATGGGCGCGAATCGGATACGGGTGGCTAGGCCGCAGCCCCGACTACAAGGCTGCCTTCCTGGCTACCCTCGGCGCCAACGCTGACTTCTACGAGCCCTATCAGGACAACGCCAGGCGGTGGTATCGCGAAGCCCAGGAACGGGTTCTGTACTGGAACCACGCGATCATCCATCCACCCGTGGATCGCAACCGCCCGCCCGAGGAGGTGAGCGATGTGTTCATGCACGTGGAGGAGGAACGCGACAAGGGCATCGTGGTCAGTGGCGCCAAGGTGGTGGCCACCGGGTCCGCGCTCACTCATTACAACTTCATCGCCCATTACGGACCGATCCCAGTGCAGGAGAAGGAATATGCACTGGTGTGCGCCGTCTCTATGGACACACCTGGCGTGAAACTGATCTGCCGTCCGTCGTATGAGATGACCGCCGAGGTCATGGGCAGTCCGTTTGACTATCCTCTGTCGAGCCGGCTGGACGAGAACGATTCGATCTTCATCTTCGACCGAGTGCTCGTGCCGTGGGAGAACGTGTTCGTCTACGGTGACATCGAGAAGGCCAACAACTTCTTTCCTCACACCGGATTCATCCCTCGTTTCTGTTTCCACGGCTGCATCCGCCTAGCCGTTAAACTCGATTTCATCGGCGGCCTGCTGTTGAAGGCGGTCGAGGCGACGGGCACCAAGGACTTTCGCGGAGTACAGGCTCAAGTCGGCGAGGTGCTGGCCTGGCGCAATCTGCTATGGGGTCTGGCCAGCGCGATGGCACGCGAGCCACAGCGGTGGAAGGAGGGCGCGCTGCTGCCCAACATGGACTACGCGATGGCCTACCGCCTGTTCTCAACGATCGGCTATCCGAGGGTCAAGGAGATCATCGAGCAGACCGTGGCCAGCGGGCTGATCTACATCAACTCCAACGCCCGCGACTTCAAGAATCCCGACATCCGTAAGTACCTCGAGCGCTACGTGCGCGGCTCGAACGGGATCGACGCGCTGGAGCGCGTGAAGCTGATGAAGCTGCTATGGGACGCGGTGGGCAGCGAGTTCGGCGGCCGCCACGAGCTCTACGAGCGCAACTACAGCGGCAACAACGAGAACATCCGCATGGAGGTCCTGTTCGCCGCCATGGGCAGCGGCCAGACCGACCGCTACAAAGGCTTCGCCGAGCAGTGCATGAACGAGTACGACCTCGACGGCTGGACCGTCCCGGACCTCATCAACCCCGACGACGTGAACGCCCTGGCCCG
>JAFAZZ010000125.1 GCA_019239375.1 Solirubrobacterales bacterium
ACCATGCCGGGCCGGTGCCAGGAACGGTTGAAATACGGCCGGCTAGAGGGACTTCGAGTCTGCCCGCAGCCGACGTAGGGGTTCTCGACGGGGTTCAGGTCGACCGCTTCGCCGAAAGCATGCTCGGACCATGTCCCCGTCCCGCTCCCGCCGACACAGGGCGACGGCACAGCCTGCCTGCAGTCAAACGCCGAGCTAACGTCGCCGTCGGTGGGCCGTACTCGTGCCGACCCGTAGGCGTCACTGAGGCTCATGTGCCGGATGTGGAAGCGCTGGCGATAGAGCTCCCTGAACACCCGCGCTAGCGGCGCGGCCGCAGAGCGATTGACGACCAGCTGCCCGGTGTGCTCAGTGCCGTCAAAGCCGACGTATGAGACGGTGAGCAAACGCAGATCCGCCAGCGCTACGGGGCACCCTTGGTGCCAAGCCGAGCGCTCTACCTCCGCCCGTGACGCACCCGTCAGCGGTTGGATCACCGAGTGAAATGGCGCGAGCGCCACCACAACGGCAGGCACGGCAAAGAGCCGCCTCACGGCGCCATCTCCACTGCTCACCCAGCCACGGCAAAGCCGTCGCTCATCCGCATGACGACATTCTCGCGCGCGACCCAGGGCGGATGCCAGCACGGAGCCGAGAAGTCTCAACGGGAGATAGGCTCCATCGCATCAGGATCTTCAACCTCCACGGAGACGAGTGGGACCGCGCCGAGGACCGCGAGGGGTGGCGCAGCAGGGCTGCCTGGGTCGGGCACCGGATCGGTGGGGACCTGATTGGCGCGGGCCTATACGAGCTCGACGCGGGCGACCGACTCTGGCCATACCACACGCATCATGCCAACGAGGAGTGGCTGATCGTCGTCCACGGAGAGCCCACGCTCCGTACGCCGGAAGGCGAGCAGGTGCTGGGAGAGGGCGACGTCGTCTGCTTCCCTCGTGGCAAGGAAGGGGCCCACCAGGTGATCAACCGGACGGATGCGGCGATCCGCGTCCTGATGCTGTCCACCCTGATTGGGCCGGACATCGTCGAGTACCTCGACAGCGGCAAGATCGGCGCGCGCGACGCGGGCGGCCAGCGAATCATGCTGAGCAGGCCCGGCCCGATGCTTGACTATTGGGAGGGGGAAGACTAGGCGCCCAGTCAGCGACGTCCGGTGGCGTGGTTCGAGGGTCGACACACGCCCGGCCGTGGTGCGAGACTTTCGGGCCGTGTGGGGCGGTGCTCTCACGTCAGGTCCGCGGCTGCTCGTGATCGTCGCTCCGCTCCGGTTGACGCTGTGGGTCTTGGCCATCGGGACGGCCGTGATCGTCGTCCTGGTGGCCATCGGTGTGTCGCGGCACCTCGCGCGGGCTCGCGCCAGTCGCCGTCGCGAGCGCGTTCGTAACGAGCTCGAACCGGTGTTCTCGAGGTTTCTCGAGACCGAGGATCGGGTGCGCCTCGCCGAGGAGCTCCGCCCCGCGTTTATGAGGATGGATGCGGCGCATCGTCCGGTGGCTGCCGTGCTGGTCACCGACATCATGGGCCAGGCGACGTGGTCTCAAGGGGAGCAGCTCAGGAGCGCGCTTGAGGAGGCGGGGATCGTGGAGCTCGGGCACCTGGGCACGCGGCGGTTGTCTCCCTGGCGCCGCGCGCTCGCGTGCGAGATGTTGGGGAAGATCGGCTCCCCCAGCTCGGTGCCGGTTGTGCTCGAACGCCGCAAGGATCGCCGGCCGGAGGTGCGGATGGCGGCTGTCCGAGCCCTCGGCGACATCGGGTCGGCCGAGGCCGTCCCCCGCACTGTCGGAGGCATTCCTCGAGCGCCGCGTCGCGCCGACCAACGTCATCAATGCCGCGCTGCGCAGGATCGGCGGCGAGGCCGCACCGGCGTTCGAGCGGGGCGCGCGGTCGGCGGATCCGATCGTCAGGGTTTCGTCGTGCTTCGGGCTCTCGGGGATCGCCGAGACCCATGGCGGCGCTGTGCATCGGCTGGCCGTGGTGCTCGCGTCGGATTCCGATGCTCGCGTGCGGGCGGCCGCAGCGGCGGCGCTCGGGATCGTCGGCGGCGGCAACGCACCTCCCGAGCTCCTCGCGGCGACCACTGATCCGGACGTTCTCGTCCGCCGGTCGGCGGTCAAGGCGCTTGGTTCCTTCGACGACCCCAACACCGGCGAGGCGCTCGACGAGCGTACCGAGGACGACGACCGAGAGGTCGCATTGCGCGCCGCCGAAGCGCTCGTCGCGCTGGCCAGCCGACCGCGTGCCGCTACGGCGGCACGCGCGCGTCTTGAGGCCTCCTCCGCGTGGGCGGTCGAGTATGCGCGCAAGGTGGCCGAGGTGAGCGCGTGATCACCGTACTCCGGACGATCTCGATCGGAATCCTCGTGTTCTTCCTGATCTACTGCGTCGCAACGGGCACGCTGCTCGTGATGTCGCTTCGCGAGATCTCGTGGTATGCGCGCGGTCAGGAGCCCAGCCGCAGGAGGCAAGAAAATCTTCCGCACCGGCCGAGTGTCAGCCTCGTGGCCCCGGCGTACAACGAGGAGACCCTCATCGTCCAGAGCGCGAGGAACTTCCTGGCGAGCGACTACGAGCGGCTCGAGGTGATCGTCGTCGACGACGGGTCGCGTGACGAGACCTTTGCGCGGCTAGATGAAGTGTTCGACCTCGTCTCGCTTCCCCTGCGGGACGGGAACTCGTCGATCCGAAGCGTCCACATCTCGCGGGCCGAGCCGAGGCTTCGTGTCGTCCAAAAGGACAACGGCGGGCGCTCGACGCGATCAACGCCGGCATCTCGGTCGCTCGCGGCGAGCTCGTGGTCGTCGTCGATGCGGACAGCCTGCTGGAGGCTGACGCGATCACGCGCTCGGTCCGCCCGTTCGAAGTCCATCCCGACACCTGTATGGCCGCCGGCGGCGGGATCCGCGTGGCCAACGGATCGAGCATCGTCGGCGGGCGGGTGGTGGCACCGGGGGTCTCGTGGCGCCGTGGCGTTGGCGCGACTCAGGTGCTCGAGTACTTGCGTGGGTTCTTTGCCACGCGGATCGCCTGGTCGAGAATGAACGGGCTGTTGATCATAAGCGGCGCGTTCGGCGTGTTTCGGCGCGACCTCCTGCTCGCGCTAGGTGGCCTCTCCAGTGCCACGCTCGGGGAGGACATGGAGTTGACGATGCGCATCCACCACCTCCTCAGACCGCAATGGAAGGAGGCTCGCGTGGAGTTTGTTCCCGACGCCGTGTGCTGGACCGAGGCTCCGGGCACGATAGGCGGACTGCGCAGCCAGCGCATCCGTTGGCACGCCGGGCTGCTCGACAACCTCCGGATGCACTGGCGGATGCTCGGCCGCCCGCGCTTCGGCGCCGCGGGAACCTTCGCCATGCCCTACATGGTTCTGTTCGAAGCAGTCGAACCGCTTGTCGAGATCGTGGGATTTGCGATCGTAATCACGCTCATCATCGAGAACTCCATCAACTGGACCTACCTCGCGGCGTTCTTCCTCGTCGCAGTGCTCACCGGCGAAGTGCTGAGCGCGACCGCGCTGTTGATCGAAGAAGTCGGTTTTACCCGGTACCACGCCAAAGACCTGGCGCGCCTGACCGCCTGGGGCGTCGTCGAAGCGCTGTGGTTCCGCCCCGTGCTGGCGTGGTGGCGGTTTAAGGCGACGCTGCTCGCGCTCATCGGCCGTCGACCAGGCTGGGGCACGATCCCGCGGGGTGAGGCGATTCTCGAGCAGCCGGCGCAGGTTGTGGCTCCGCTGACCCGGTAGGTGTCACCGAAATCCGAGAGGGGTTTGCATGAACCGGCGGGATGGTCGTGTTCTCATAACGATGGGTGCGATCGGCGCGAGGCAACGATGGCGCTGCTCGCCCCCAGTCGAGGGCGACGATCGCCGGTAACTACACTCAGTGAGAGAGTTGGGGCACGGATGGCGTGACGTCCGACCGGCGGTGCAGGCTCCTCGGCCGGCGGTGGGCTGACTCTTAGCTCATCTGCCGGCCGTTGTTGGTCTGGCTTGCGAGTGTCTTGTCGCCCATCGCCGTCCGAGGATCGCCGGCGTGACTTGATAGGAGCGTGGCATGCGCCCCGACTGAGGTGTGTCCGCCGGAGATCCGCTTCACAGGCGGTCAACCGAATGAAGGGATGGTGGGCATGATCGTGATCGGAGCGGACACGCACAAGAGCTCGCATACGTTCGCGGCGGTGCAGGAGCGGACGGGGCGGATCCTGTCGACCCGGACGGTCCGGGCGGACGCGGACGGGCTGTTGGAGGCGTGGCAGTGGGCGCACTCGCTGGGTGCTGAGCGAGTGTGGGCGCTGGAGGACTGCCGGCATGTCTCAGGGCGGCTTGAGCGGATGCTGGTCGGTCAGGGTGAGCGGGTCCTGCGGGTCGCGCCGAAGCTGACCGGCGAGTTGCGCCGCGGGGAGCGCCGGCCGGGCAAGTCGGATGAGATCGACGCGGTCGCGGCCGCCCGCGCCGCGATCCGGGAGGGGATCGAGAACCTGCCGGTGGCGTTCCTGGATGAGGAGGCGTTGGCGATCCGCCTGCTGCACGATCACCGGGCGCAGCTGGTGGCCGAGCGTACTCGCCATCAGAACCGTTTGCGCTGGCACCTGGTCGATCTCGATCCCGAGCTCGAACACCGGGTGCCTGAGCGGGCGCTGGCCCGCGAGCGCTGGGTCGAGCGGATCAACCGGCGGCTGGCCCGCCTGCCGCAGACCGTCCGAGTCAGGATCGCCCGCGATCATTTGCGCCGGATCCGCGAGTTGACCCGCTCAGAGCGGGCGCTCGAGCGCGAGCTCATCGAGCTGATCCAGGCGCTTCGGCCCGACCTGCTCGCCGAACCCGGGATCGGACCGATCTCCGCCGCCGTCCTGATCGGCCGCACCGCCGGCGCAAACCGTTTCCCCACCGATGGGCACTACGCCCGCCAAGCCGGCGCCGCCCCGATCCCCCGCCTCCTCGGGCAACACCCAACGCGTGCGCTACAACCCCGGCGGGGACCGACAACTCAACTGCGCGCTGCACCGCATCGCGTTCACCCGCGCCCGCACCTGCCCCCACACCCGCGCCTACCTGGACCGGAAAATCGCCGAAGGCAAAACCCGCGCCGAGGCCTACCGCTGCCTAAAGCGATACATCGCCCGCCGCGTCTGGCACCTCCTCTCCCAAACGCCCGATCCCACCCCCCACCGACCCTGAGCATCCACTGCAACACCCCAACCGGACCGCTCGCCTTGACATAGGAGAGACACTCGAGCGGCCGCCGACAGCGAGAGCGGACTTTGCCTCCACCACCGCGGCTAACGCCACACGGGCGCCGCGCACGCGGCTGAATGCGCAGTTAAAGGCAATCTAGGTCGGCGCGCTGGTCCACGAGACTGCCCTCAGGCGGCCTCAGCGGTGTGGTGCGCGGGTGTGACCCACTGGTCCACCCAGTCACCGGTGATCTGGCTGGTGGCAGCGTTGATGCGATTCCACGCATTGATCGCGGCGATTGCGATCACCAGCGCCGCCAGCTGGGGCTGCTCGTAATGCCGGGCGGCCTCGTCCCAGACGTCATCGGGCACCGCGTCCGCACGATCAGCCAGCCGGGTTGTCGCCTCGGTCAGCGCGAGCGCCGCGCGCTCGGCGTCGCTGAAATACGGGGCCTCCCGCCAGGCGGCGAGAGCGAAGATGCGCTTGTCCGGTTCCCCGGCTGCCTTGAGCTCACGAGAGTGCATGTCGACGCAGACGGAGCATCCGTTGATCTGGCTGGCGCGTAGCTCGACCAGCTTGACGGTGGTCT
This sequence comes from Solirubrobacterales bacterium, assembly GCA_019239375.1. Taxonomy (GTDB): domain Bacteria; phylum Actinomycetota; class Thermoleophilia; order Solirubrobacterales; family Solirubrobacteraceae; genus Palsa-465. The sequence continues at coordinate 5,760 of JAFAZZ010000125.1, forward strand.
CGGGCAGGCCGGCGCGCTTTGCCACACCGCCGAGCTTCCGCAGCCCCGCCAGAGCGCCCGGAACGGTCAGCGCAGGGTTTTCGATACGGGCTTGCATGAGTTGATCCTCCAGACACTTTTGGTTGCCGATTTGAGGACCCGACTTAGAGTGAGACTGGCGCCACGATCTTCGTCGCGCACCCGATATCTCGCGGGTCTAATCCCTCGACACGCGGCAAGGGGAAAAACGTGACACGTGGGGTGGAACGCCTAGCCGCCGTGTCGCTCGCCGCGCGGTGAGTCATCGGCTTCATGCTCTCAGCTCGCGAGCGCGCTGATGGCGTCGCCGATCAGCTTCGCGCCGAGGATCAAGCAGATGACGGACATGATGGTGGCGTTCTCGCGGGCCATCCAGTCGTGCATCCCGCCCAGGATGCTGCTTGCGCGGTCGCGCATGACGAAATAGATCGCGATCGGTGCGCCGACGCCGAGGCTCGCGATGAGGATGAACACCGCGAGCGCCACCGCTTGGCTCGGAGCGCTCGCCCCGGTCTGTGCAATGGCCGCCGCCGCACCGACCACGAGCAGCAGGTTCTTGGGGTTGATCGCCGACAGCCCCACGCCCACGGCCGCGGACCGAATCGGTGTGAACCTGTCGATCGTCTTCATCCACGCCGGAAGTCCGGGCTGCTGATCTTCGCGCGGCCGTCCCCGCCATTGCCTGGCGGCGAGCAGCAGCAACAACACCCCGAGCACGATCTTGACAATGCTCACCCAGGTGGACGGGTTGCCGTGCTTGCTGGCCGAAGCGCCGCTGGCCACCAGCAGCACGATCGTTCCGAGAACCGCGATACCCCCGACCCAGCCGGCGAGGAACGCGGGTCCATTCACGCGCCCCTTGGGCGTGGCCAGCATCAGCACCACCGCGATGATCGGCACTGGACTGAGCGCGACGCCGACCCCAAACGATAGGACTTGTCCGATCGCCTGACCCATCAGTGAAGCTCGGCGCCGGCCACGCCGGGCACGGCAGGTCGCGAAGCGCCGGCCAGGGCCTGCACTGCCTGGTCGATGGTGTGGAAGACACGCCCTCGGCCGAGCTCATCGAGCAGACCGGCGCGCCGGGCCATCCTGATCACGGGCTGGCGAGCGTCGACGAGCGCGACATCGATCCCGGCGGCGTGCATCGTCTGGACGAGCTGAGTCAGCATCTCGGCGGCGGTTATGTCCAGGCGGTCGTTGGCGCCCGTGTCGATGATGAGCGCCCGGGGCAGGGGCTCGCTCGCTCCGACCAGCCGCTTGATGTGATCGCGAACCGGCGTCGCGTTCGCGTAGAAGAGCGGCGACTCGAGCCGCAGCACAACCGTCCCGGGAACGACCTCGTAGCCGGGATGGCGGCCAACGTCGCCGTAGGCGCCCGGCTCGTCCCGGGCGCGCCCGAGCGAGCCGATGTGTGGCTTGCTGGCGTGGTAGATGACCAGGAGCAGCATGGCCGAGACGCCGATGATGAGTCCTGGGAGGACATCGATGGTGATCACACCGAGCAGCGTCGCCAGCGCGAGCCAGAACTCCACCTGTCGGAGCTCGTAGTAACGGCGCATCTCAGCCACCTTCCACAAATGTGAGACCGCGTGGACGATCAGCGCGGCGAGCACCGCCTCGGGAAGGTTCTTGAACAACGGGGTGAGCACGAGCACGGTGATGACAACTAAGACCGCGGCAATCAGCGGCGAGAGCTCCGAGCGGGCGCCGGCGCCCTCGTTGACCGCGGACTGGGAGAGACTGCCGCCGGCCGCCAAACCGCCCACCAGGCCGGAGCCGGCATTCGCCACCCCGAGCGCGATCAGCTCCTGGTTCGGATCGATCTCGTAGCCGTACTTGGTCGCGAAGTTCTCCGCCGCGCCGAGCGACTCGCTGAAGATCACCAGCAGCATCCCCCCGGCTGCGGCGAGCAACGGCGCGACGTCCGCGCCGCGAACCGACGGGACGCCGGGGGTAGGCAGGCCACTCGGGACGTGCCCGACGATCGCCACGCCGCGCGCCGAGAAGCTGAGCACCGAGCTGACAGCGATCCCGAGGACGAGCGCGAGCAGCCCGCCCGGAATCTTCGGCGCCAGGCGCTCGCCGGCGAACAGCAGCGCCAGCGCGCCGGCGCCAACCGCGAGGGTGGCCGCGCTCGTCTGGCCTAGGTGAGCGATCAGGTGCACGAACTGGGCAATCGTGTCGTCTGATCCCTTCTTGATCCCAAACAGCTTGGGCAGTTGGCTTACCGTCACGAATACCGCGAGGCCGAACACGAACCCCTCCGTCACGAGCCGGGAGAGAAACTGGGCGATGAATCCCAACCGCAAGAGTCCCGCCACCAGGAACAGGCCGCCGCAGAACAGCACGAGCATCGCTGCGTCAGAGGCGTAATGCGCTGCATCGGGAGGCGACAGACCGCCCACCGACGAAGC
>JAFAZZ010000148.1 GCA_019239375.1 Solirubrobacterales bacterium
GGGCTGCCGGCGAACCTGCACGCCCTCACGGCTAGCTCGAGCCAAGTTCTGGCCCAGGCCGGCTTCGGGCCGTTCGGCGCGCGAGATCTCCCGCTCCTGCGCATTGTGATAACGCAGGCGCGGGAAGGCGTGCCGGGGCCGCAGGTACCTGTGGCGACTCCCTCTGGCGTGCCCCCTGTCACGGGCACGTTTGGCAGCGGGGGCGCGGCCGCGAGTGGCGGTATGGGCTTCTTCTTCTTCGGCATTGCGGCGCTGCTTTCGCTGGCGTTCTTGCTTGTGTCGCGCGTGAGCTGGAACCTCCGCGCGACCGCGCGGCCGATTGCGCCGCAGCCGTTTATCTCCTTGCTAGAGCGGCCTGGCTAAGACCGGCACGCGGTCTTAGCGGTCTTGCACGCCTGGCGCGTTAGGGCCAGCGTGCGGCGGCCTGGCTAAGACCGGAACGCCGGTCTTACAGGGCATGCACGCCTGGCGTTAGACCCAGCGTGCGGCGGCCTGCCTAAGACCGGACTCCCCGTCTTACAGGTCATGCACGCCTGGTCTCAGAGCCAGCGTGCGATAGCTCTAGCAACAGGAGAACAGACTCGTGTCACGCTCACTACTGGCGTGGACGAAGAGCTGTGTGGTTGGCGCTGCGCGCCTAAGGGTCGCTCGGAACCAGGTGCAAGGACACCTTGGCTACAAGCGTCCGGTCCTCACGGTCTCTTCGCTCACTCCCCTGATTTCGATAGTGGCGGCATCGATGGTCACGCTGACCCTCACCCCGGTGGCGCTGGGGAAGGTCGGCACCCCGCACGCCCGGGCTTCGGCAGGCCCGGCGCACGGTGGCGCACCGAAGATGTACGTCGCATTCACCCATAACTCCCGCAATTCCAGTCGCTCGCCGCGTGCAGGCGACGCTGCGCACAGCCGAAATGCCAACGCCGACGTGCTGGCGGTGGACAGCGGCTACATGACAGCCCACGGCTCCCCGGCCGTGAGAGCGCTCCAGCGACGGCTCGCCGGCCTCGGGTTCCAGCCGGGTCCGACTGACGGACGCTACGGTCCGCTGACCGAAGCGGCAGTGATGCGCTTCCAGGCGACGCAGGGCCTCGCGGCTGACGGTATCGTCGGCGCCCGTACACGGGCGGCGCTGGCTGCGGCCAAGCGCGTGCTGTATCCCGGCCAGGGGTACGGATCGACCGGCTCACGTGCCGTGAAATCACTACAGCGGCACCTCGCCGCTGCGGGGTTCTCACCTGGCCCGATCGACGGCCGCTACGGCCCGTTGACCGAGCAGGCAGTGGCGCAGTTCCAGGCAGCCCGGCATCTGCGTGTCGATGGGATCGCCGGTGCTGAGACCCTCAATCACCTACAACCGGTTCATTCACCACCGAACAGTCAGCGGCAGCCCCAGACGCCGTCGGGTCGGTCCACCGCAGGACGACACACGCGTCCGGCACCGGCACCTGCATCGGCACCATCGGGTCGCAGGCATGGGAATCCTGCTCCCCGGCCGACGCGGCAGCCAAGGCGGCATTCCGGCGGGTTCCCGCTGGTGTGGGTCATCGTCCTGGCCGGGCTCCTGCTCGCCATCCTGGCTACCAGGCTCTGGCATGGACGCCGAGGGCCCAAGGACGATTCGGGCCTTCGAGCAGTGGAACCCGATGGTCGTGATCGCCCCGATGCGGCCGCGCTAGGGACGGGAGCTCGTGCGGATACTCCGGAAACCATCCCGGATCACGTAGGTGTTGCGGATCCCGCAGTTGTTGCGGACCGCGCACTAGTTATGGACCACGCAGGTCTTGCGGATCACGCGGATCGTGCGGATCACGCGGATCGTGCGGATCACGCAGGTCTTGCGGATCACGCAGGTCTTGCGGATCCCGCGGGCGCAGCGGATCCCGCAGGTGTTGCGGATCCCGCACGCGTTGCGGATTCCGCGGATGTTGCGGGTCCCGCGAACCTTGCGGATCCCGTAAACGAAGCATCCGCTTCCGAGCGCGAACCTCAGGACTCCCACCAACAGGACGCGCAGGCGGCGTTACGGCTCGGCCTGCTCCTCGCGCAGAAGGGCGACACAGTCGCCGCCAAGAAAGCGCTCGCAGATGCCGAGAAGCTCGGGCATCCAGACGCCGCTTTCGACCTCGGGGCGCTCCTGCTGCAAGAGGGCGACCACGCCGGTGCCGAGGATGCATTCCGGCGGGCCGACGAGCGCGGTGATGCTGGCGCGGCCTGCAACCTCGGGGTGCTGCTGGAGCAGCGAGGTGACCTGGTCGGGGCGAAGGAGGCCTATCGGCGGGCCGATGAGCGCGGTCACCGCGTTGGCGCGTGCAACCTCGGAGCGCTGCATGAACAGCAGGGCGACGTGGTGGCGGCAAAGGAGGCGTACCGGCGAGCCGACCAACGTGGTGACTCGGCCGGCGCTTATCACCTCGGCGTACTGCTCGCGAGCGAGGGCGACCTCGGCGGGGCCAAGGAGGCGTTCCGGCAAGCCGAAACGCGCGGCCATCCCGACGGCGCTTTCGAGCTCGGCGCGCTCTTGGTGCAGGAAGGCGACCACGACGGTGCGGAGGATGCGTTCCGGCGCGCCGACCAGCATGGCGATGGCTGTGCGGCGTGCAACCTCGGGGTGCTGCTAGAGCAGCGAGGCGACCTGGTCGGGGCGAGGGAGGCCTATCAGCGAGCCGACGAACGCGGGCACCCGGTCGGCGCGTGCAACCTCGGAGCTCTGCTTGAACAGCAGGGCGACGTGGTGGCGGCAAAGGAGGCCTACCGGCGAGCCGACCAGCGAGGTGACTCGGCCGGCGCGTATTACCTCGGCGTCCTGCTCGAACGAGAACGCGAGCATGCCGCCGCCAAGGAGGCATACCTGCGGGCTGAAGCGCGCGGGCATCCAGAGGCTGCGTGCAGCCTCGGTCTGCTCCTCAAGGATGAGGGCGACCACAGCGGCGCTGTCCAAGCCTTGCAGCGTGCGGGTGAACGCGGCTCGCCAGAGCTGGTCAAGGTGGCGCAGGCCGCCTTACTCGAGCTCGATCCGGACGAGGAGGATGAGCGATGAGCGCCGCGACCGTCAACGGGCACTCGGCCTCACGCGAATACCCAGAGATCCCGAGCGATGAGCGGATCCGTGTCGTCATCGCCGACAACGATGGGCTCGCGAGGTCGATGATGCAGACCGCACTGCGTGACGAGCGCGGTATAGCGGTCATCGGCAGCACCGGCAGCGCCCTCGAGGTGCTCGAGTTGGTCAGGTACTACCAACCCACGGTCCTGATCGTGGACACCGCGCTCCTCCGGGATTGCGGTGTGAGATTGGTTAGTAACGTCCGTGCGGTTTCTGCCGTCACCCGCGTCCTGACCATCGCCGTCGACGACGACCAGACGGCGCTCGCAGCACTGCTGGCGGGCGCCGTCGGGCACGTCGGCAAGGACATCAATCCAGCGAAGCTGGCGGAACTCGTCACGCGGACCGCGGCTGGCGAGGCCATCGTGCCCCGGCGGCTGGTCATGCCCTTGCTCGAGCGGATGCCTGAGCTCCCTGACGGCGAATGGCGGCCACTGCACAGTCGCCTGACCACGCGCGAATGGGAGATCGTGGCGCTGATTGCCGAAGGCGCTTCCACCCAGGACATCGCCGAGCGTCTGGTTCTGTCTGTGACCACGGTCTACAGCCACGTGAAGAGTGTGTTGCGCAAGCTGGGCGTGCACTCGCGACGAGATGCCGTTCTAGCTGCGGACCGCCTGCGCCGTCAGGAGGCCATGGGAGAGAAACCCCCCCAACTGAATCCGAGTAGATCCCCTGTGTCCGAAGTCACGCACGGGAATACTTGGGAGCAGCGGGAGATACGGGCGGCAAACCGATACCCATCCCGGAATGTCGCCGGAAGGGCAGGGTACGGAGCTTAGGCCGAGGCCCTGCATGTCACGAGTCAGTCGAGGAGGCGGCGCGTCACCGCCGCCCCTCGACATCTCCTGTTTTCACCCCACAACGGCAGTGCGCACTCCATCAGGCAGATGGAGAGCTGACGCCTCCTATGTCGTCCAGTCGGCGCCGGCGAACTGACGCCAGACCATCAGCGTCACGATCACGGCGCGCATCGTCGCGCATGCCGGCGTCGGACGATCGGCATGGGCCACTTGTATTTCGGGTCCCCCGCTGCGGCACGAAGGGCCATCCGGGAGGATCAGCTCAGAGCCGAATCAGGCTGTCGCTCTTGACCCCTCGGGTCACACCGCGGAGATCGACGAACAGAGCGCTCCGCGCGGCGACCGCCGCATGGTCTACGTCGGGATGGGCCGTCACCAGGACCACAACATCCGCCTCCGTAACCGCATCGTCTAGCGGCACGCTCTCCAGCCCGAATGAGGCCAAGGAAGGGACATAGCTGTCGTGGTAGCTGACGATGCCGCCACGGCCCCTGAGGATCTCGATGATCCGCAGCGCAGGCGACTCCCTGGTGTCAGCGACGCCGCCCTTGTAGCTCGCGCCGAGGATCAGGATGCGCGAACCCTTGACCGGCTTGGCCACCTCGTTCAAGGCCTGCTCCACCCGCTCGGCGCAGTGATGAGGCATGTTCTGGTTGATTTTGCCGGCGAGTTCGATGAACTCCGTCGACATGTGGAACTTCCGGGCCTGCCAGGTGAGATAGAACGGATCAACCGGCAGACAATGCCCGCCCATGCCTGGGCCGGGCTCAAAACGCATGAACCCGTAGGGCTTGGTCGCGGCCGCGTCGACGACTTCCCAGATGTCGATCCCCATCCGCTCAGCGAGCAGCGCCATCTCGTTGACCAGCGCAATGTTGACCGAGCGGAAGATGTTCTCGAGCAGCTTCGTAAGCTCGGCTGCCTCGGGCGTCGAAACTCTCACGACGTGATCGCAGATTCGGCTGTAGAGATCATCGGCGCGATCAAGGCACGCGGCAGTGATGCCACCGACCACCTTCGGCGTGTTGCGCAAGGTGTAATCGGTGCGGCCGGGATCGACGCGCTCGGGAGAGAAGGCAAGGTTGATGTCGGCCCCGACTCGTAGACCCGAGGACTCCAGGAGCGGCAGCAGCCGCTCGCGCGTGGTGCCGGGGTACGTGGTCGACTCAAGCACGATCAACTGACCTGGCTGGAGCACCTGGGCCAGCGCCTTGCCTGCCGCCTCGAGCGGGCCGAGGTCGGGCTCACGATTCTCGCTGAGCGGTGTGGGGACGCAGATGAGGACCGCGTCGGCCTTGGCCAGGTCCGCATAGCGATACGTGGCCCGGATCCTGAGCAGCACCGCCCGCAACCGCGCGGACGGGATGTCTTCGATGTACGAGTCGCCGGCGTCGACGGCCGATACCTTGAGCGGATCGACGTCGAGCGCGACGACCTCGTCACCGGCCTCTGCGAAGGCGATGGCCAGCGGCAATCCGACGTAACCGAGACCTACAACCCCGACTTTCATGTATCGACGAGCCTCCAAAGCGAACGTGTCCGGCGCCGAGCAAGATAGCGAGGCCGGCGGTCCCACCGGGCAGGCGGTTGGCGCTACGATGCGCCTTGGACCGTGCTAGGCGGGGTGCTAGCGGTGCCCTGTACCCGCAATCCGCTCTAGCGGGGCTGAATCCCCTCCCGAGGGGCCCAGGCTCCGGGGTCAGCGCCCTGTGCGCGACGTCGATGGTTCGGTCCCGAGGCGATGAAGACCCGTGAACCAGGTCAGGTCCGGAAGGAAGCAGCCTTAAGCGGCCACCTTCAGGCGCCAAGGGAGCACCGAGCCGGAGCCGCGTCACGGCGGCCGCGCCCCGGAACCGGCTTCGACGGAGGGTGCACGGTCCGCCTCATCGGCTCCTCTGGGGATAACCGAGCGCGTCACTAGACTCGACCTCCTGTGTCCACTGGTCCCTCGCTCTACCGCCGCCACCGTCCCCGGACGTTCGAGGACGTGGTCGGACAGGAGCACGTGGTGCAGACGCTGCGCAACGCTGTGGAACAGGGGCAGGTGCATCACGCCTACCTGTTCGTGGGCTCGCGGGGGACCGGCAAAACGAGTATGGCGAAGATCCTCGCCGCCTGCCTGAATTGCGCCGAAGGCACCACCACGAGCCCATGTGGCAAATGCGACTCGTGCGTGGCGATCGCCAACGCCACCTCGCTGGACGTGATCGAGATGGACGCCGCCTCCAATAACTCGGTCGACGACATCCGCGACCTGCGCGAGAAGGTGGCCTACGCACCGGTGTCCGGGCGGCACAAGGTCTACATCCTGGACGAGGCGCACATGCTCTCGCCCCAGGCCTGGAACGCATTCCTCAAGACGCTCGAGGAGCCGCCGCCGCGGACAATCTTCGTGCTGGCCACCACCGAGGCCCAGAAGGTGCTGCCGACCGTGGTCGATCGCTGTCATCGGTTCGATTTCGGCCGTCCCACCGTGGATCAGGTCACCACCGTCCTGCACCGGGTTGCCGCGGTCGAGTCGATCGACGTCGATCGGGGGGCGCTGGCGCTGATTGCCCGTCACGCGACCGGAAGCTTCCGCGACGCCCTCGGCACCCTCGAGCAGCTCGTCGTCTATGCCGCGGGCCGGACGATTGAGGCCCCCGACGTGCTTGCGGTGCTCGGTGTGGCGGACGCCGAGCAGCTGTTCGAAGCCGTCGACGCGATCCTCGCGCGCGACCCGGCCCGGGCGCTCCGAGGGGCCGCCAGCCTGGCCGACTCGGGTCGGGACGCGGGCCAGCTGTTGCGCGACCTGGAGGTCCACGGCCGGGAATTGCTCGCTGTCCAGGTGCTCGGCGACGTCCCGCCCGAGTTGCAGGTGACCCCCGAGCGCGACATCCGTCTGGCTGAACAGGCCACGGCGCTGTCCGCTACCGACGCGGTGCGGCTGCTCGATCTTGTCTCGGCCGCGCTTGATGCGACCGCCAACGGTGCGCAGGCACGGATCCAGCTCGAGCTCGTGCTGGTGAAGGCGGCTGCCCCCGAAGTCGACCCGTCGATGGCGGCGCTCCTGGCCCGTATCGAGCGGCTCGAGCAAGGCATCGGCGCCAGCGCCGGGCTCCGCGCGGTGCAACGCCCCGAGCCGGAGCCGGCCGCGTCTGGCGCGGCGTCGTCGCCCGCCCGAGCTCCGCACCCGGATCCTGCGCCTTCGGCCGATCCGGTGCCGCCGTCTCAAGCCGCGCTCAGGCTCGACGACGCCGCGGCCTGCTGGCCTGCGGTGGTCGACCTCGTGCGCGGCGAGAACGCGATGCTGGCGGCCCTGCTCTCCGATGCTCGCCCAATCGAGGTCCGCGACCGGGAGCTGACGCTGGCTTTCCCCGGCGGCGCGGCATTCCTCAAGCGCAAGGCCGAGCAGGAGGACCATCGACGCGTGGCGGGAGAGGCGCTCCAGGCGGTCACCGGGCAGCGCCTCATCCTCCGCTATGAGCTCCGCGACGCCGACGAGGAGCAGGACGACGACGCCGTTCTCTCGGGCGAGGAGCTCGTACGGCGCTTTATGGAGGAGTTCGACGCGGAAGAGGTCCTCGAAGAAGAACCCAAAGAAGGCGAGGTCAAGGGCTGATGCCCCAACCGAACATGCAGCAAATCCTCAAGCAGGCCCAGAAGATGCAGCAGGACATGCTCGCCGCCCAAGAGGCGCTCAAGGACGAGGTGGTGGAGGCCTCGGCCGGCGGCGGGATGGTCAACGTGAAGGTCAGCGGCGATCTGGTCGTCAAGTCGATCACGATCGATCGGGAGGCGGTCGACCCGGATGACGTCGACATGCTCCAGGACATGGTGCTGGCCGCGGTCAACGAGGCCCTGCGCTCAGCGCAGGAGCTCGCCTCGGCGAAGCTGGGCGGGATCACCGGTGATCTGACGGGCGGCTTAGGCGGTCTGGGGCTGCCTGGCCTCTAAGCAACACACGCGTGTACGCCCCGCCCGTACAGCGCTTGATCACCGAGCTGTCGAGGCTGCCGGGAGTCGGCGGCCGCACGGCTCAACGACTGGCCTTTCATCTTCTGCGCGCCAGCGACGAGGAGGCGCTCGCCCTGGCGCGGGCGATCTCCGAAGTCAAGGAGCGGATCGGGCTGTGCGAGACCTGCTTCAACCTCGCGGATGGCTCGAGCTGCCGGATATGCGCCGACGAGCGCCGCGATCCCGAGGTGATCTGCGTGGTCGAGGAGCCCTCGGACGTGATCTCAATCGAGCGTACCCACGAGTTCCGCGGGCGCTACCACGTCCTCGGCGGCGCGCTATCGCCGATCGACGGCATCGACCCCGAGGACCTCAAGATCGCCGAGCTCTACGAGCGGGTGCGAAGCGGCCCGGTTCGCGAGGTGGTGATCGCGACCAACCCAACCACCACCGGGGAGGCGACGGCGCTGCACATCGCGGCCGGAATGCGGGAGATCGATCCCAACGTCGCGGTCACCCGGCTGGCCAGCGGCCTGCCCGTGGGCGCCGACCTCGAGTACGCGGACGAGCTGACGCTGGGTCGGGCGCTCGTCGGGCGCCGGGCCGTCTGAGCCCCACGGCGGTGCTCGACCGCGACGCCCTTCTGCGCGCGATCGCGGCCAATCACCGGATCTGGTTTCGCCGCGCCGCGGGTGCCCGGGTGGAGCGGATCGACGGGATCGAGCTGGTCGTCAACGGACGTGAAGGCGCGATCCCCTTTCCGACGCGGCCGACCCGCACCGCGGTCGCGGGCGTCGTGGAGCGGGCCACCGAGCTGCGCCTTCGCACGGTCTCCTGCTGGTCGCTGACCGAGGACAAGCCGCTCGGGACGCTCCTGATCGCGCGCGGTTTCGAATGGGGATGGCAGCCGTGGTGGATGGCGCTCGAGCTTGAGCAGCTCGCCGCCGAGAAGCCTCGCCACCGGGTGCTCCACCGGCGCCGCGGCAGCCTCCATGTGTTCGCGGTTCTCCATGACGGCCGCGCTATCGGCGGCGTCGCAGTCAACCCGTGGCGCAGGATCGCCGGAATCTACGACATGGGCGTGCGGCCCGAGCACCGCCGCCGCGGGGTCGGCCGATCGCTGACGCTGGCCGCGTGTGGCATGGCTCGAGACGCCGGCTGCACGCACGCGGTGCTGAACGCGACGCCCGAGGGTGAGCTCCTGTATCGGAGCGTCGGCTTCCGCCGGTTGGGCGAGGGACGAACATGGTGGCGACACCCCGGCGAGCGCATTACCCCCCGCCAACGCACACTCGTCGAGGCGATCGGGTTCGGCGATCTGCACGCCCTCGAGGCGCTGCGGCCGACGAGGCTCGAGCTTGAACGCTCGATCGGCGGGGCCGGGCCGCCGCTCGTGATCACCGCACTGACCGATCAGCCGACCGTGGCCGAATGGATCCTGGCTCGGCGTCCCGACCTGACCTCGCGGGGTCTCGGCGACGTCGGGTACACGCTGCTACACGCGGCGGCCGAGTGGGATGCGCCGGAGGTAGCAGCGGTGGCGCTGGCGCACGGCGCCGACACGACTATCCGCGACGGCACTCACAAGGGGACGCCGCTCGGATGGGCTGAGCACTTCGGCCGCGAGCGGATCGCCGCGATGCTGCGCTAGCCCTCCGGGCGCCGCGTGTAGTCCGCGCGGCTCTCACTGCTAACGCGAGTCACTGAAGTCTGATGAAACTTCGCGCAATTTATGGAGGTTTAGTTAGGTTCTGTCGCTGTGGCTGGAGCGATCACCTTGCCATCACCGCCCCGAATTAAGCCCGCCGGCCCAGTATGGAAACGACCTGTAAGTATTGTCATTTGCGCGCCCCGATCTCGAGCATTCGGTGCCACCAGGCAGTAACAATCCGCACGAACGCCGTAATCGTCACTCGTGCAGTCGTGCGGCGCGGTCTCAGGCTGGCTAGCCAACCAGTAGGCCGCGGCTTGAAGTTGGCGCGCTGCTTTGCTGCAACGCCGAAATGACTGTCCCTACGGCCAAAGCAGCCGGCGACGGAATTGACCAAATGGTCAACCGAGTCCACCCCGATCTTGCTACCGTTGTGCGTCCACGGTCGTTTAATCGCGGAATCACTACATCTGTAGGGGATGTCGGCCATATCGTGAGGGGTGAGGGGGCTCACCCAGGCCGGGTCTGCTGTTTCCCAACCTGCTTAAGACAACACTCATAGATCGTCATCCGTCCTGACACTGCTCAGCAGCAGTTTCGCCCGGTAGGGGGCGGCCCTCCCGGGCCGCCGGCGGCCGTGCGTGCGCCGGGTCCGTCGGCCGGCGTACGCGACTCGTTGACCCGCCCGATTGGCGAGGCGAAAACGCGCAAGCCAATCGCCCGCCGGGATCGGCTCTACCGGCTCTTCCTCGCAGCCGCGGATATTGTCGCGGCCAGCTTCGCCGTGTGGGTGAGCGTCGAGGGCCTGGGCGACGACATGCTGCAGCCAATAGCTCTCGCCGCGGTGCCATTCGTGTTGCTCGTGAGTAAGGTCATCGGGCTCTACGATCGCGACGAGCTGACCCTCGAGAAGTCCACGCTCGACGAGGCTCCGGCCCTTTTCCAGCTCGCCACCCTGTATGCGCTGGTGTTCTGGCTGCTGGGCGACGAGCTTGTCAACGGCCAACTGAGCGCGCGGCAGATGCTGGGTTTGTGGCTGGCGCTTTTCCTGGCCCTGGTCTTCGGACGGGTGCTCGCCCGTGCGATGGCTGGCAAGCTGGCGCCACCCGAGCGTTGCGCTCTGCTGGGCGACTACGGCATGCGGGACCGGCTCATGCGCAAGCTGGCCGGCAACGGCCGCGCGCATGTGGAACTTGTGCCCTTGCCCACGCCCGAGGATCCCGAGCGCGCGATCGGCTCGCCGGAAGAGTTCGCGAAATACGCGCAGGCCCTGGACGTGCACCGCGTAATCGTCGCGCCGGGGCCGGGGGAGTCCGACGAACTACTCGACGCCATTCGCGTTGCGAAGGCGGCCGGCTTGAAGGTCAGCATCCTGCCGCGGATCTTCGAAGTCGTCGGTTCGTCGGTTGAGTTCGACCGGCTCGAAGGCATCACCGTGCTCGGCGTGCGTCGCTTCGGCCTCTCGCGCTCATCCCAGGCGATAAAGCGCGCATTCGATCTTGCTGGGGCTACGCTCCTTCTGTTGCTTGCGGCGCCTCTGCTCCTGGTGATCACGGTCGCAATCCGGCTGGACTCTGCGGGACCGGTGCTCTTCCGGCAAATCCGCGTCGGGCGCGACGGACGGCCCTTCCGGATGCTGAAGTTCCGCACGATGATTGTCGGCGCCGACGCGTTGAAGGACCAGCTGAGCGCGCGCAACGAGGCCGAGGGCCTGTTCAAGATTCAGGACGATCCGCGCAGGACTCGCGTCGGCCCGTTGCTGCGTAAGACGTCGCTCGACGAGCTCCCCCAGTTGCTGAACGTGCTGCGCGGCGAGATGAGCCTCGTCGGGCCGCGCCCGCTGATCGCCGAAGAGGATCGCCGCGTGGTCGGCTGGCACCGTCGGCGGCTGCAACTCAAGCCCGGCATGACGGGCCAGTGGCAGGTGCTCGGATCCGCGCGTATCCCCTTGCAGGACATGGTCAAGATCGACTACCTGTACGTGGCGAACTGGTCTCTCTGGCAGGACGTGAAGATCCTGCTGCGCACCGTCCCCTACATCCTGGCGCGGAGAGGCCAGTGAGCGTCGCAGCACCACCGTCGCCCGTGGCGGCAGAGGGCGGCGTGGGCCTGGTCCACGACTACCTGCTCGTGATGCGGGGCGCAGAGCGCACGTTCGCGACGATCGCCGAATGCGCGCCGAACGCGCCGATCTACACGCTTCTCTTCGATCCCGCGACTGTCCGCTCGCGGTTCCGCGGCCATCCGGTTCGCGCCTCGTCACTGCAGCGCCTTCCCGTCGGCCAGGAGAGCTTCCGCGCGCTCCTGCCGCTGCTGCCTTACGCAGCCGAGCACCTGCCGGTGGCCGACCACGACGTCGTCCTCTCGAGCTCGAGTGCGTTCGCGCACGGAGTCCGGCATCGGGAGGACGCGGTCCACATCTCCTACTGCCACACCCCCTTCCGCTACGCCTGGCACGAGCGCGGTGTCGCGGAGGCTGAGGTGAGGGCCCCGCTGCGGCCGGCTCTGCGGCGTGTCCTAGACCGCATTCGGCGCTGGGACCTCGAGGCCTCCCGCCGCGTCACCCATTACATAGCCAACTCGCAGGTCTGCCGCCGGCGGATCGGCGAAACGTGGGGCCGGGATGCCAGTGTGGTTTATCCGCCGGTGGAGACAGAACGCTTTCGCATTGGCCAGCCCGAGGACTTCTTCCTCGTCGTCACCGAGCTGGTGCCGCATAAGCATGTCGAGACGGCGCTCGAGGCGGCACGCCGCGCCCGCCGCCGCGTGAAAGTGGTAGGCGGTGGCCCCGAGCGCGAGCGGCTGAGTGTCAAGTACGCCGACACGGCGGAGTTGCTGGGCCGGGTCTCGGACGCCGAGCTCGAGGATCTGTATCCGCGCGCACAGGCGCTGCTGGTGCCGAACGTCGAAGAGTTTGGCATCGCGGCGGTCGAGGCCCAGGCTGCCGGCCGTCCTGTGGTGGCCTCCGATGCCGGTGGGACGCGGGAGACCGTTGTCGACGGCACGACCGGTGTGCTCGTGCCGCCGGGTGACGTCGACGCTATGGCGGAAGCGATGAGGCACACGAACTTCGACGCGTTTTCCTCTCAGCGCATCAAGCGTCACGCGGACCGGTTCTCCGAGAGGGCGTTCCGGAGCCGCTTCGTGTCGGAGTTGCGCCGTCTGGTGGGGGAGGGCCGCCGTGTCGGCGCATCGCGCGGCTGATTGGACGCTTCGCCGCAGGATCCCTGGGTTTGCCTCGCCGCGCGTGGAGGTCGCCTTCGATGGGGCCGCGACGTCAGCGCTTGCAGCGGTGGTTGGATGCGTGATCGGGGCGTGCACGGTGCTTTCGCCTCAGCTTGGCGCGGCCGTCGCGTTCGTCGGCGCGGTAAGCCTCGCCTATTTGGCCTCGCCATCCCTAGGGTTGCTGTCACTTTGGGCGTTGTGGTTGATCGCGCCGGAGGTCCGGCGCGTATTCGGTCTATTCGGGTCCTACGTGTCCATCGACCCGCTGTCAGCTGCTCCCTTCGTCGCCACGGCAGCCATCGCCGGGATCCAGGTCGCGCGCAGCCGTCTGGACGCAGAGACCAAGCGGGTGCTCGGCCTCGCCTTCCTCGGCTTGGCGATCGGCATCCCGGTTGGCGCATCGAACCCCGCAGCCATGATGTACGCGCTCATCGCGTATGGGGGCGGGGTCCTGGCCTACGTCATCGGGCGCAACGAGCAGGTTGATTCGTTCCAGGCGCTGTCACTGCGCAAGGCACTGGTCGTCGCGGCACCGTTGTTGGCTGCGTATGGGATCTCCCAGTACTTCTTTCCCCTCACGCATTGGGACCAGCGCTGGCTGGACTCGGTCGACTTTACGTCGATCGGCGCGCCCGAGGCCGGGAAGATACGGGTCTTCAGCACGCTGAACGCGCCGGGGACACTTGCTCCGATCCTGGCTTTGGCGCTGCTGTGCTACCTCGCGGTCAACCGGGTGCGCATCGCCGTCCTGATCTCGACGGTTCTCGCCCTGGTCGCGTTGGCGCTGACCTACACCCGCGCCACGTGGGTGGCGTTCGCCGCCGCCGCCGTGACCCTCATGGTTCTCGCGCCTACTCGTTCAGGACGCGCGATCTTCGCGCTTTGCGGGGTGCTCGTATTGGCAACAATGGCGGTGGGCTCGAGCACGCCAACCACGGCCGCGTTCTCCCACCGGCTGGAGACGTTCGGCTCACTCGGATCCGACACATCCGCCAATGCCCGTACCAATCTCCCCCTTCAAATCGTGCCGCAGGCAGTAACGCAGCCGCTCGGCGCGGGGCTCGGATCCGCTGGCGAGGCGACGAAGCTCGGAACGGGGGGTCCGCTGACCAATCCCGACAACGGCTACCTTTCGATGCTCTACCAACTTGGCCCCGCGGGTGCCCTGCTCTTCCTCATCGCAGTGTTCACGCCGGTGGCGGCGATCACCCGGCGCGTCGTCGTCCACGGCGCGCGT
>JAFAZZ010000157.1 GCA_019239375.1 Solirubrobacterales bacterium
CAGGCCCACCGAATCAAGGGTGCAGCCCGGATCGTCGGGGCGCGCGAGATCGAGCGCCTCGCCGAGCAGATTGAGTCATCCGTAGAGACGCAGGACGGCGAAAGGGCGGTCCAGTGGGAGGTGCTCGAGGATCGCGCAGCTCGACTCGCATGCGATCTCGAGCACCTCGTCGCGCAGCGTTGACGCGGCACGCCGACAAGGAGCCCGCGGGGCCAGTTGGCCCTTGGACGCCGAGGCTGAGCCAGCGACTACATGTCGACGCTTCATGCGCCGCGACCGGTGGGCTCCAACACGGCAACCGTGGGTCGCGGCGTTCGGATGGTCGATCGGGGGGACGGCTCGGCGCTAGGTGATCATCGGGAGCAGCGTCATCCGGGTTGGCTCGCCGGTGTGGCGCGCCTGGCAGTAGGCGGCCAGCTCGTCGTAGACCGCAGCGCCGCACACCCGCCGGAGTTCCGCCTCCATCGTGACGTACACAGGTTGATCGGCGTTGAACGCGTCCGGATGCTCGGTGCACCACCAGTCGAGGATTCCCTCCCCGCCCCAATCGACGGTCCGGGATGCACGTACCGTGGTGGTCTTGGTCTTCTCGTCGGTATCGAAGAACAGCGGGACCTGCCAGCAGATCCGCGGCTTCCAGTCCATTGGGTTCTCGCCGCGGCGTAGCGCTGCGACGTGAAGCGCGCAGCCGGCCCCGCCGGGGTGATCTACGCGGTTGTGGAAGATGCACGCACCGCGGTACAGGCGGGTGTGGACGCTATCGCGCTTGAACCGAGCCTTGCCCCATGGGTCTCGGCCGCCGCGCGCCAGCGCCAGCCGGCGGTTCTGCCAGTCCTCGTCGGTCAGCTGCCTGACGCGCCCACGGATCTTCTTGAGATCGTCGCGGCCTGACGTGTCGCCGTCGCCCTGGTAGATCTCGACGCCCTCCACGCAGCAGCCGCGGGCGCTGTGCTGCAGCATGGTATCCGGGCATCCGCGTCCCCAGATGCACCGGTAGTTGGACAGCATGAACGTCAGGTCGAATTCCCAGCTCCACCCGGTGGCATCCCGGAACGTGACCGTCTCGCGCGTGAGCATCAGGACCTTCCCCCATTGATGACCCGCAGCTGAGAACGCGACAATACCGCCGCCGGGCCAACAGCGCGCAGCCCGTCAGCGAACGCGATCAACCTGGCACGCTCAGCGAGCAGCGGCCGTGGCGGCATCCGCGATGCCTCGAACGGCGCCTCGAAATGGGGCAGGAGGAGAACCACCGGGCGAGCGGGGATCAGCGCGTCATCACTGCCTTACTTCTTCGCCCGACTACTGCGGCTACCGCCACCGCCGCTGCTCTTGCTGGCGCTGCTCTTGCTCCTGCTACCGCTGCTCTTGCTCCTGCTATCGCTGCTCTTGCTGCTACTGCTCGTCTTGCTACTGCTGGGCTTGCTAGTGCTACTGCTGCTCTTGCTACTGCGGCTACGCCCGCGACGACGCTTCGGCGGCTCTGGTTCTTCCTCCGCCTCTTCCTCGGGTTCCTCCTCTGGTTCTACCTCCGCCTCTTCCTCGGGTTCTTCCTCGGGCTCTTCCTCGGGCTCTTCCTCCTCGCCGTCTTGCTCTTCTTCGTCCGCGCCGGCTTGCTCTTCTTCGTCCTCCTCCCGAGACTGGTCTTCGTCTTCGCGGTCGTCCTCGTAATTGCCTTCCGAGATCTGCTTGAGGGCGAAGCCGGCGATTACGGCTCGGACGAGATCTCCATCTCCCTCCTCTGCCACGTCGTCGACGATCTCCAAAGCCGCGTTGATGGTGCCGACTATCTCACTCCGGCGTCGTTTGCTGCCAAGAGGCATCTATTTCCTCCTCGGTTGTTTTGCGTGTGGCCGATAGGTCACAGCGGCGTAACGGATACTATGGGTCGTCTTCGACAGCACCTTCGTCACCGAGCCGGTAGACGTTGCCTTCGCGTTGAGAATCGCGAACCGCTTGACCTCACCTTCGTCGAGCAAATCAGCAACAACCAACGTGTCATGCCACCTCGTTGCCTTTCGAGGTCCCGGCGGACAGGCGGGTTGCGCCTGCGGCCCCTGCGCTCCTCCAATCGTCTTGCCGTCCTACCGTCGCCGTCGATAGGGCTGAAAGCCTCCCTCGTGGTATCCGCCCAGTAGTTCTGCGCCATTTCCCAAACGACGAAGGCTCAAACGCCTCGCCTCGCCTCGCCCGACGGCGCGGCAAGCAGCGAGGCGCTGAGGCCGAATAGAGGTTCGCGCCGGCGCGTCCCCCGCGGAAGCTCGTCGCGTCATCAACCCGAAGCGGACCATCCGCGGGGCGGACCACGCCGGTCGCCTGATTAGTACCCGGACGCAGCGCCCGCGCCGTCGCGTCCTTGAGTGGGGTACCGCGCATCCGCAGGCAACGTCGTCTTCGACGCGCTCGTGTCCTGAACGGATCCCTGCCGGCTGACCGGGGGGATCTCGTGGAGGCGCACGGCAGTCGCGGTTGGGACAATGCAGAGGGCAGGGCAGCGTGATGGCGATGGTTGGTGAGCCCGAGCAACAACACGACGTGAGGCCAGAGATCACCGTGCGCCGTCTGCGCGCGGCTGATCGTGAAGGCTGGCAGCGACTCTGGCAGCAATACCTGCGCTTCTATCGAGCGGCCCTCCCAGCCTCGACATCGCAGAGCACGTTTGCCAGGTTGTGCCAAGGCGAGAGCGGATTGGTTGGACTGCTGGCTGTTGACGCGGATGGCCACGCTGTGGGCCTCGCGCATCTGATCTTTCATCCCAGCACGTGGGCGGAGAGGTCCTATTGCTATCTCGAGGACCTGTTCGTCGATCCGGCGCGCCGGGGAAGCGGAGTAGCCGGTCGAATGTTCGAGGTGATCTACGAGACCGCACGTGAGCACGGCGCGACGCGGGTCTACTGGCTCACCCAGCAGTACAACGGTGCGGCGCGGTCGCTTTACGACACGGTCGGGCACTTGACCTCGTTCGTTGTCTACGAGCACGAGCTCTGAGCGCGAGCCACGCGTGGAGCAACGGGCCTCGGGAGCTTGACAGCACAACGACATTCAAGGAGGGGAAGCGCGGCGGGGACGCCGCGGCGGCTGATCGGGCGCCCCAGCGGGCGGCGTCTAACGTTCCCTAGGAGATTGCCTACTTCACCACGGCGAGCCTGGCGCCGCAGTTGCACGCAGTGCGCACTGCCGGCCAGGCGGCGCTTGAGCGCCGCGGCCAGCCCTCCCTGAGCATGCTCGCGCGCGAGCGTCGGCGGCGATGGCCTGGCGCAGCTTGGCCAAGGCGCCGGCCTCGATCTGCCGTGCCCGATCTGCCGTGCCGCTCGTCGGTGAGGCCAAGCCCAGCCCGATCTCTCTGGTGACCTGAGTCGACGTCCCTGCAACGAGGTCCCGATGACAAGCCACGCCATGCAGCAGCGCACGACGGGATCTCGACGCCCCGGCTGACGCCCGCTTTCGTCGGTTGCCCTTCACCCCTCATCGGCGTTAGGATGTGACCGAACACTCGAAATGGTGGGCGCTGTGGGGCGGGAGAGAATCTAATGTCGGCTGCGAGAAGCCGGAGCCGAGCACGATCGCGCAGGCAGATTGTGTTCGGGGCCCTGGGCATTGCCTCGCTCGCCGCCGGGGTCCTCGTCGTGCTGGTCTTAGTGGCCGGGAGCAGTCTGCCCGGGGGCGTCGCTCTGCCGGGCTCGCAGCCGCCACCGATACTTCCGCCGCCTGGTGCCACCGACGCTGACTTGACGGTCGGCATAGACGCACCGCTCGCGACAATCCCGCGATCGTTCCTCGGGCTGTCGACGGAGTACTGGACGCTTCCGGTCGATGAGCTCCACGTAGCTTTGTACAAGCGCATGCTGGCGGCGATCCACGTCCTTGGTGATGGCCCGCTCATCCTCAGGATCGGCGGAGACTCCTCCGATCAAACGTTCTTTGATCCCAGAGTCCGCCTGCCGAAGTGGGCATTCGAACTGACTCCCGCGTTCGTTGATCGCACCGCGAGCATCATCCGGCAGATGGGGATGCACGTGATCCTCGACATGAATCTGGTCACTGGAACGCCGCTGCTGGCCGCTGCATGGGCGCGCTACGCCGAGACCCAGATGCCGCGCGGCAGCATCATCGGGTTTGAGATCGGCAACGAGCCCGACCTCTATGATCGGGCGTTCTGGTTATTCGCCGCCGGCAGCGAGAAGTTCACCGGCCGGACGCTACCGCCGGACGTCACACCCGACAGTTATACCCGAGCATTCCTCGCCTTCGCCCAGGTACTGACCCAGGCGGCGCCCGGCGTGCCACTGCTGGCACCGGCCCTCGCCAACCCCGGCGTCGACCGGCAGTTCATCCAGTCGCTGCTGGCCGTCCCGCATCGCGGTCTCGGGGTGATCAGCGGGCATCGCTATCCCTACTCCGCTTGCGCGCTGCCCGGATCGCCTGTCTACCCGACGATCGACGGCCTGCTCAGTGAACAGGCGACGGTCGGGATGGC
>JAFAZZ010000177.1 GCA_019239375.1 Solirubrobacterales bacterium
GCGGGTTGGTCACCTGGGCGAACAGCTGCTTGAAGTATGCGAAGAGCGGCGGCTGGCGGTCGGACATCACGGCCAGCGCGGCGTCGTTGCCCATGCTGGCCACCGGCTCCTCGCCCTTGGTGGCCATGGGCGCGATGATCAGCCGCAGGTCCTCCTGCGAGTAGCCGAAGGCCAGCTGTTTTGACCGCAGCGGCTCGATCCGCGGCGTGCGCGGGTCGCGCGCGGGCAGGTCGTCGATATGCACGACCGAGCGCTCGTACCACGCGCCGTAGGGCTGGCGTCGAGCCACCCGGCGCTTGACCTGCTCGTCCTCGACGATCTTGCCTTCCTCGAGGTCGACCAGGAACACCCTGCCGGGCGCCAGGCGGCCTTTGCGCTGGACATGCTCGGGCGCCACCGTCATCACTCCGGTCTCCGAGGCCAGCACCACGTAGCCCTCGGTGTCCTGAATCCAGCGCCCCGGGCGCAGCCCGTTGCGATCCAGTACCGCGCCGGCCACGCGCCCGTCGGTGAACACCACCGCCGCCGGCCCGTCCCACGGCTCGATCAGGCAGGAGTGGAAGTCGTAGAAGCCCTTCACGTCCGGATCGAGATCCCGACGCGTCCGATACGCCTCGGGCACCATCATCATCACGGCATGCGGGATCGAGCGCCCGCTCAGCACGAGCAGCTCGAGCACGTTGTCGAAGATGGCCGAGTCCGACCCGCCCTCGCGGACCACCGGGATTACCTTCTGAAGGTCCTCTCCGAACAGCTCGGAGGCCAGCTGGGACTCGCGCGCGCGCATCCAGTTGACGTTGCCGCGCAGCGTGTTGACCTCGCCGTTGTGGGCGATCATCCGGTACGGATGGGCCAGCTCCCAGCTCGGGAACGTGTTCGTCGAGAAGCGCGAGTGCACGAGCGCCAGCCGCGACGCCACCCGGGGATCCCTCAGATCCGTGAAGTACCGCGGGAGCTGGGGCGCGGTCAGCATGCCCTTGTAGATCATGGTCCGACTGCTGAAGCTCGGCAGGGCCAGATCCCGCCCGGCGGCCCGCTCGATCATCCGCCGGATCACGTAGAGCTTGCGCTCGAACGCCTCCTGGGCGGCGATCTCGTCCGCCGCGCCGATCAGCACCTGGCGGATGACCGGGGCCGACAGCCGTGCCGTGTCGCCCACATGTCGATCGTCGACCGGCACGTCGCGCCACCACAGCGCCCGCTGGCCCTCTGCCTCGATCGTCTCCTCGATCAGCCGCTCGAGCACGGCCCGGCGCTCCGGGTCGGTCGGCAGGTAGCACACGCCCACGCCGTAACGGCCGGCGGGGGGAAGCTCAACCCCGGCGGCGGCCGCCCTCAGGAAGCCGTCGGGGATCTGCAGCAGGATGCCGGCGCCGTCACCGGTGTTCGGATCGGCGCCCTCGGCCCCGCGATGCTCGAGATTCCCGAGCGCATCGAGCGCCTTCTCCACCACGGCATGGCTGGCTTCGCCCCACAGCTTCGCCACCAGCGCAATGCCGCAGCCATCCCGCTCGTTGGCGGGGTCGTAGAGGCCAGTGGCCCCTGGCGGAGCGATAGGTCGGTACATGGGGAGAGGAGGGAGACAGGCGCACGGAGGAGCGGTCGGCGAAGAGTACCAGCGCCAGTTAGGGATCCGTTAGCGTCGTGTGATTTCAGGCCTCGCTGCGCTCGGCGTCCGTGGGACCGGGTGCCCCGTCCTGACAGGTTGTGGCGGCCTCCCGTGTGGGCGGGTCCCCCGTCCTCACGGGTTGCGCCAGCCTCCTTGGGGGCGGGTGCCCCGTCCTCAGGTAAACGTCGACCCCGGGGCCTAGCTTTTGGCCTTGGCCCGGCTCCGCGACGCTCGCGCCGGGGCTCCGTCGCCGTCGGCGGTCTTGGCCGCCGACCGCCGGCGCGGCTTGGGCGCGGGCTCGTCGTCGTCGGAGGAGCGGACCGCGGCCAGACTTGCCTCGAGCGCGGCCATCAGGTCCGGCGCCGCGGCGGGCTCCTCAGCCTGCGGCTGGACGGCGATCTCCTCGCCCGCCGCCTTGCGCTCGATCATCGCGAGCACCTGCTCGCGGTATTCGTCGTGGAACTTCTCGGGTTCGAATTGGGCCGAGAGCGACTCGATCAGCTGCTCGGCCATCCTCAGTTCGCGGTCGGTCGCCTGTGCCTCCTCGATGTCGCCGATCTCATCGAGCCGGTCGGGCGACAGGACCTCGTCCCCCCACAGCATGGTGGTCAGCGCCAGCACATCACTCACCGGCCGAAGCGCGCACAGCTGCTGTTTGGAGCGGATCACCACCTTGCCGATCCCGATCTTGCCCGACTCACGCATCGCGTCGAGCAGCAACCGGTAGGCCTTGGCCCCGCCGGCGGTGGGGGCCAGGTAGTAGTTGTGGTCGTAATAGATCGGGTCGATGTCGGCCAAATCGACGAATTCCTCGATGTCGATCGTCTTCGTCGCCTTGGGGTCGAGCGCCTCGAGCTCCTCGTTGGTGATCGTTACGTACCGGTCAGCCGTGATCTCATAGCCCTTGACGATGTCCTCGTAGGGCACCTCTTGGTCGGTCGTCGGATCGACGCGCTTTTGCCGGATCCGCGCGCCGGTCTTGCCCGACAGCTGGTTGAACCGCACCGCCTTGGGCTGGGTCGCGGTGTAGAGCTTGACGGGCACGTTGACTAGCCCGAAGCTGATCGCGCCACTCCAGATTGCTCTCGCCATATGAGCTTTGTATAGCGAACGCCTCATCCCGGCAAGTCGTGATGTGCCTCTTGCCGCATCCGAATGTGCATGAGGCGCCACTGTCTCGCGATTTCCGGGCGATTGGCGTACCAGGCTCCTCTGGTGTGCACCACGCGCCACACCCCTTCGCCTTGGGCACCGTGTGGCGCGTGACGCACACTGACGCCACCATCTCACGTGATGCCCCGCCGGCGCGTTCCATCTCTCGTGCGCCTCCCGCCGTTCCAGACCCTCCTCGATGCTCACGGTGCCGACGTTCACCGCTTCCTCGTCGCCACCGTAGGTCGGCTCGACGCTGATGACTGCTACCAGGAGACGTGGCTGGCCGCGCTGCGCGCCTACCCGAGGTTGCACGACGCCTCCAACCTCAAGAGCTGGATCTTCACCGTGGCCCACCGCAAGGCGATCGATCACGTGCGGTCCCGGCGCCGTGCCCCGGTGGCGGTGGGGGCTGAGCTGCCCGAGCCGGCGGCACCCGCGGCCACGCCGCCAGGCGGCGCCGGCGAAACCGACGACGATCTGTGGGCCCGCGTCCGGGAGCTCCCGCCCAAGCAGCGGACCGCGGTGGCGCTGCGGTACGTGGCCGACGCCGCCTACGACGAGATCTCTGCCGTGATGGGGACGAGCGAACAGGCGGCGCGCCGGAACGTCCACGAAGCCCTGAAACGACTGCGAACGGAGTACCGACGATGATGACCGAGATCGAGCACGAGCTTAGGCGGAGCGCTTCGAGAAGCGACGCCCTGCCCGACCTGGCCGAGTCCGCCTCGGCGGCGGGACTGCTCGATGTCGCCTTCGCCACACTGGACTCGCCCCTGGGCACGCTGCTCCTGGCCAGCACGCCCCGCGGCCTCGTCCGGCTCGCGTACGTGGATCACGAGGACGCCGACAGCGTGCTCGAGCAGCTCGCGGCCAAGCTCTCGCCGCGCATCCTGGCCGCTCCCCGCAGGCTGGACGAGCCGCGCCGCGAGCTCGACCAGTACTTCGCCGGCGCCCGCCGTCGGTTCGAGTTCCCGCTCGACTGGCGCCTGACGCGAGGCTTCACCCGCCGGGTGCTCCAGGCGACGGCCCAGGTGCCATACGGCGCCACCGCCTCTTACAAGCAGGTGGCCGCGCAGGCCGGCAGCCCGTTGGCCTCCCGCGCCGCCGGCAACGCCCTCGGGTCGAACCCGATCCCGATCGTCGTCCCCTGTCACCGCATCGTGCACTCGGGCGGCGGTCTGGGCGGCTACACGGGCGGCCTGGAGCGCAAGCGCCGGCTGCTGGCCGTGGAGAGCGGGCAGCCGCAGCTCACCGAGCCGTAGGACGTCCGCGACCGAATGCCTAAAACGGGTTCAGGCAGCCATACATGACGAACAGCGGGTTGACCACCTCGTGGCCGTCCGCGTCGCGCATGGTCTGCTGTCCGACGAACGACGGCGGCGACTGCGCCTTCCAGCACCCGTTCGATTGCACGGTCACGTCGTAGGTCACCGGCGTCTG
>JAFAZZ010000204.1 GCA_019239375.1 Solirubrobacterales bacterium
CAGCGCACCCCAAGCCAGCGGCTCACCACACCACCGGGACGGTGGCGACGACGCCCACCACCGCCCCCATGACGACCACCACCCACGCCTCGCCGCCGCCGCTGACAACCACCCACACAGCACCGCCGCCCGCTACGACGCACGCGGCGCCCGCGCCCACCACCACGCACGCGGCGCCCCCGCCCACCACCACGCACGCGGCACCGCCGCCGCCTCCGCCGACGACGACGCAGCACACCACCACCACCTCGCCCACGAGCTGCATCCCGCAGGGCGGCGGTGGCGATGACGACGCCGATAACCACGGCGGCCCGAGCGACGGCGACGGGTGCCTCTGAGTCGTTCACGCAGCGCAGGCATCGACACCGCTCGAGTCGCCCGCGGGCGCGGGTGGGCGATCCGAGCGAGTCGCCTGGGCTAGCGGGTGGGCGACCCGAGCGAGTCGCCTGGGCTAGCGGGTGGGCAACCCGCGCGGGTCCCCTGGGCTAGCGGCCGGGCGACCCGAGCGAGTCGCAGGGGCTGCGGGCGCGCGACTCGAGCGAGTCGCCCGCGGGTATCCTGCGGCGCGGATCGATGATTGGCGACATCCTGTGGACGCCCCGCCCCGACTGGCGCGAGACAACCGAAATCGGGCGGTTCATGAACTGGCTGCGCGACGAGCGCGGACGCGAGCTGAGCGACTACGACGCGCTGTGGCGCTGGTCGGTGACCGACCTCGAGGGCTTCTGGGGCGACGTGTGGGACTTCTACGACATCCTGGCGGCCACACCCTACGAGCGTGTCCTGAGCAAGCCGACGATGCCGCGCGCGGAATGGTTCACGGGCGCCCGGCTCAACTACGCTGAGCACCTGGTCGGGCGCGAGGAGGATCGCGATCGGACCGCGGTGGTGGCGCGCTCGCAGACCCGGGCGCCCTTCGAGCTCAGCTTCGGCGAGTTGCGAGAGCTGGCCGGCCGGGTGAGGGCCGGGTTGCAGCGCCTCGGCGTGTCGAACGGAGATCGCGTCGTGGCTTACCTGCCGAACATCCCCGAGACGCTGGCGGCCTTTATCGCCACGGCCAGCCTGGGCGCGATCTGGGCCACCTGCGCGCCTGAGTTCGGCGCGCGCAGCGTGGTCGGGCGGTTTGGCCAGATCGAGCCACGGGTGCTCCTCACGGTGGGCGGCTACGGCTACCGCAATCGCTACGTCGACCGCCGAGCTGAGGTGGAGGCGATCCGAGAGCAGATCCCGAGCATCGAGCACGTCGTAGGGGTGCCGTACGGCGAGGCGCGAGTCCCCGACGCACTCCCGTGGGAGCAGTTCACCGCTGAGGCGAGCGCGCTCGAGTTCGATCCGGTCCCGTTCGACCATCCTCTCTACGTGCTGTTCTCCTCGGGCACGACGGGCCTCCCGAAGGCGATCGTCCACGGTCATGGCGGACAGCTGATCGAACACCACAAGAACCAGGGGCTGGGCTGGGACCTCAAGCCCGGCGGTCGGCTGCTTTGGTTCTCGACCACCGCGTGGATGATGTGGAACGCGCTCGTCTCGGCGCTGCTACTGCGCTCGTCGATCGTGATGCTCGACGGCGACCCGACCTGGCCCGACCTGCTCGAGCAGTGGCGGCTGGCCGAGGAGCTCCAACCGACGATGATGGGCGTCAGCCCCCCATACCTGATGGCTTGCCGCAAGGCAGGACTGCAGATGGGGAGAGAGTGCGATCTGAGCAGCATCCGCATGCTCTGCACGGCGGGCTCGCCGCTGCCGGCCGAGGGCTACCTGTATGCCTACGAGCAGCTCGGTCCAGACATGCTGCTCAACAACGGCTCGGGCGGGACCGACGTGTGCACCGGTCTCGTGTCGGGCGATTTCGCACAGCCGGTGTACGAGGGCGAGATCACCGGGCCGTGCCTGGGCGTCGACGTGCACGCGTTCGACTTCCAGGGCAATGAGGTGCCGGTCGGCGAGCTCGGCGAAATGGTTATCACCAAACCGATGCCCTCGATGCCGGTGGCGTTCTGGAACGATCCCGCCGGCGAGCGCTACCGGACTTCCTACTTCGATCAGTACCCGGGCGTGTGGCGCCAGGGCGACTGGATCAAGTTCACCGAACGGGGCAGCTGCATCCTCAGCGGACGCTCCGACGCCACGCTGAACCGCGGAGGTGTCCGGCTCGGCACCGGCGAGTTCTACGCAGTGGTGGAGGACATCCCTGAGATCGTCGACGCGCTCGTCGTGCATCTCGAGGACCCCGGGGGCGGTGCCGGCGAGCTGCTCCTGTTCGTGGTTCCCGGCCCAGAAACGGTGCTCGACGAGGCGCTCCGCAAGCGGATCGCCGGAGCGCTGCGCAGCCAGCTCTCACCCCGCCATGTGCCCGACGAGATCGTGTCGGTGCCAGCGATCCCTCGCACACTCACCGGGAAGAAGCTCGAGGCGCCGGTCAAGCGGATCCTCCGCGGCGAGTCCTCAGACCGGGTGGCCAGCCGCGACTCGTTGCTCGATCCGGCTGCCCTGGACGCCTTTGTCGCCCTGGCCAGGGACCGATCACCGGTCTCGTGAAACCTGCCTTGCCGGCGCTACGATAGGCCCCTCGGGACCGGACACCGTCAAGGCGTTCCGAGAGGGAGATCGACAGAGAGGACGACTGTTCTGGCGCACGCGCTCGCATCTGCTGTCGTCCCGACGGCGCCGGTTCGTGAACCGGAGCGCTGGCTCGTCGCCGGAGGCGACACCGCCAAGCGGCTCGATGTCTGGTCGGACATTCTGGCCGCCACGCACCTGGCCTTCGAGGTTCACCGGACCCACCACACGCCCGATGACTTCCGCGGCGCGGTGACCCGCCGGGCCATCGGCGACCTGACGCTCGTCGACTGCGCGGCCTCGCCCTTCCTCGGCCACCGCGGCCGAGCCGTGATGACCCCTGAGACCCGGCAGGAGGACATCCTCGGCTTCCAACTCGTCTGCAAGGGCGTCGAGACGGTTCGCGAGGGAGCGCGCCTGCTCGCGCTGCAACCCGGAGACATGGTGATGTGGGACGGTCACACGCCGACCGATGTCGAGATCGTCGAGCCGTTCCACAAGCGCACGCTGCTGTTCCCGCGCGACCGCGTGCTCTCCGTGTGCCCGCGGCTGGCCGACCTGCGCGCGCTCCCGCCGCTCGACCGCAGCGGCGCGGCCCGGTTGCTCGTCCGCTACATGAACGCACTCGCGCTCGAGCAGCCCTGGCTGGAGGGCGCCGCCGGCGTGGCCGCGGCCAACGCCGCACTCGAGTTGCTGCGAGCCGCGGTCGAGCCCTGTGTGCCGAGCAGCCGGGCCGCCACGCGCGAGGCGATGCGGGCGGAGATTCGGCGCTACGTGAAGAACCATCTGCAGGATCCCGAGCTCGGGCCGGCCTCGATCTCCCGCGCATACGCCATCTCGGTGCGCGCGCTGCACGCACTGTTCGAGGATGTCGACGAGTCGGTGGCGGGGCTGGTGCGTAGCGAGCGGCTGGCGCGCTGCCTGGAGGATCTGCAACGAGCCAACGGCGGGTCGGTGACCGACATCGCGTTCCGGTGGGGATTCTGCGACGCCGCCCACTTCTCGCGGGTGTTCAAGCGGGCGTTCGGCGTCACCCCGAGCGAGGTGCGCCAGGCCGCGCTCAGCGAGAGCGGCGCTTCCTAGCCGCGGCGGTCGACGACGCGAACGGCCTTGCCCTCGCTGCGGGGCACGGCGCCCGGCTCGAGCACCGACACGGCGATGCGCACGCCGAGACCCTCGCGCAGGTCGTGCTCCAGCCTCCTCAGGAGCAGCTCACGATCGATGTCGGTGCTGGCCGGCTCGCATTCCAGCGTCACCTCGTCCATCAAGCCGGGACGCTCGACGATCAGGCGCCAGTGGGGAGCGATGCCGTCGACGCTGAGCAGCAGATGCTCGACCTGCGACGGGTACACGTTGACGCCGCGCACGATCACCATGTCGTCGCGCCTTCCACCCAGCTTGGTCAGCCGCGCTGTGGTCCGCCCGCACCGACACGGCTCCTCGGTGATCGCGCCGAGGTCGCCGGTCCGGTAGCGGATCAGCGGCAGCGCCTCCTTGGTCAGCGTTGTGAAGATGAGCTCCCCCTCGATGCCTGGCGCGACTGGCATGTGCACTTCGGGGTCGATTACTTCAACGATGAAATGGTCCTCGTTGACGTGGAGGCCGTCACGGGCGGTCAGGCACTCGGTGGCGACCCCCGGGCCGCACATCTCCGACAGACCGTAGAAGTTGACCGCGCTGATGCCGAGCGTGCGGTCGATCTCGGCTCGTAGCGCATCGGTCCACGGCTCGCCTCCGAACAGCCCGAGTTCGAGCGACGTGGCGGCGGGATCGACGCCCGCGTCGGCCAGCGCCTGCGCGATGACCAACGCGTATGAGGGCGTGGCGACGAGGACGTCGGCGCCGAGGTCGCGCAGCAGCATCGCCTGGCGCGGAGTGAACCCGCCCGACACCGGGACGACAGTGGCGCCGATCCGCTCGCCGCCCTGGTGGAAGCCGAGCCCGCCGGTGAACAGGCCGTAGCCGTTGGCGTTGTGGATGAGCATGCCCGGGCGCACACCGGCCATCGTCATCGAGCGGGCCATCAGCTCAGTCCAGGTGTCAAGGTCGGCCTTCGTGTAGCCGACGACGGTCGGCTTGCCACGCGTACCGCTCGAGGCGTGCAGCCTGACGAGCTGCTCGCGGGGGACGGCCATCAGGTCGAACGGATACGCGTTTCGCAGGTCGTCCTTGACGAAGAACGGGATGTTCGTCAGCTGGTCGAGGGATTCGAGGTCCGCCTTGGAGGTGATCCCCGCTGCGGCCAGCCGTTCGGCGCCGAGCGGCTGCCCGTGCAGGACCTGCGCCACAGTGGCGCGCAGGCGCTCGAGCTGGAGCGCCCTGAGCTCCTCGCGCGGGAGCGTCTCGACGGCGTCCCAGATCCTGGGCTCAGAGGCGGCGTCGGTCCGCGTTCCAGTGCTCCTCTAGGTTGCGCACAAGCGCCGGGCTGAGGTGGCAGTAGGCCTGCTCGCGCGCGTAGGTGGACATGTACTCGCGGAATAGGTCGAGCGGCTCCTGTCCGGCTCGGATCGCGCTGCGGTTGGCGGCGGCGTTGACCAGCCCGGAATCGGTCAGTGCCTCGATGCGGGCGTCGATGGCCGGCTCGACCTGCTCCGGCTCGGCGATCTCGTCGCAGATCAGGTCGGCGTCCGGCTGGCCGGCAGTCCATTCGCGTCCCGACAAGATTGCCTGGCGAGCAGCCCGGTCCCCCACGAACCGCGTGAGTCTCAGGTTGGAGGCGCCGGGAATGATCCCCTCCTTGCGCGCCGGCAGGTACATGCGCGCGCCGCGGACCGCGATCACGTGGTCCATCACGTGCAGCAGCTGGCAGGCGCCGCCGATGGCGAAGTGCTCGACGGCGGCGATCCAGAGCTTCTCGGTGCTCCCAAGCCCGTCGCCCTGCGGGCGGATCAGGCCCCGGTAGAGCTTGTTGACGTAGCCAAGATCGCGGATCAGATAGAAGAGGAAGTCGATCCGCCCGTGGTAGAGGTGGGTCAGGTTGATCCCGGCGCCGAACGGACGCTCGCCGGCGTAACGGGGGTGCTCGACGACGCCGCCTCGGAACACCCCGACCTCGATCCCCGGGTCGAGCAGGATCAGATCGACCGCCGCCTCGGTCTCCCCGAGGGTGGCGTTGTCCTCGGCGTTCAGGTGGCGCGGGTTGCAGAGCTCGAGCACGCCGGCCCGGCCGCGGCGGGTGACGCGCGCGTGGCCCAGATCGACGCGGCCTTCGGAGCGCAGCTCGTCCAGGTGCTCGAGCGCGAGCGGCGTGGGCCGAAGCATCGACTCGACCAGGTGGCGCCCGGTTCTCGAGTTGGCCAGGATCTCAGCCGTCAGGAGGCCTTGCGCCAGCTCCACCCCGGCCTTCTCAGAGAGCTTTCGCTGCCGCTCGGCCTCGATCTCGGCGCGGGTCGGTACGAGCCCCGGCACCCGCTCGGCCGCCTCGTAGAGCAGGTCGTCGAGCCGGAGCGGCTTGGTGCAGTTGTCGGTCAGGCTGTCGTAGAGCTCCTCGGCGGAGAGGCCATGTTGCGCGAGGACGGTGGCGGGCGTCTGCTGCTCGGTGGTGGCCATGCGATCAGTTGCGGAGGATAAGGTGCTGGCCGTTCACGCGAGGACCTCGAGCAGGTCGGCGACGCCGGCGATGACTGCGTCGGGTCGGTGCCGGCCGGGGAGCTTTTCGAGGTCGGCCTCTGCGCTGATGCCGCTGCGCACGAGCACCGTGCGCGAGCCTCCCATCCGCCCCAGGGCGATGTCCATCCCGGCATCATCGCCGATCACGGCAATCGCCTCGCTCGGCAGCTCCAGGCGCGTCGAGATCTCCTCGACGGCGGCACGCGACGGCTTGCCCACGATGCGGGGGCGCACGCCAGTGACCTTGGCGATGCCGGCGGTGACCATCGCCCCCCGGCTGAAGATGATCCCGCCCGAGCCGGCGTAGCCGCGCGCGTAGCTGCCGGTCAGGAGCGGGGCACCCCGGCTAACCGCCCGAGCGGCGTGCTCCATCGCGGCCAGGTCGACCGCGTCGACGTGGGCCACGAAAACGACGCCGGCCTCATCCGCGCGGGCCTCCGGGATCCCCGCAGCGACCATCCGGGCCCGGATCACCTCGTGGGCGAACATCAAGGTCGGGCGGCCGGGATAGCGACGACGGATGTAGGTGATCGCGCTCTCCACCGGCGTCAGCATCTCGGCATCGCCGACCGGGAGCCCATCCTCCCGCAGGCCGCGGGCCATCGTCTCCGCGGTGACATGGCTGCCGTTGGTGAACAGGACCAGGCGCCGGCCGGAGGCGCGGATCCGGTCGAGCACGTCGACCGCCCCGCGCTGCGGATGGGCCCGGCCATCGCGGCCGCGGTGAGCGAGGGTGCCGTCCACGTCGAAGACGAACCCGCGGACCTGGTCCAGGCCCACGCCGTCAAGCACGACGCCACACCACGGTCTCCCCGTCCTTAGCCAGCTCTAGCTCCGAGATGGCGGGGCGCCGCGCGAGCTCCTGCAGCAGCGCGACCAGCGGGCTGCCACCCGGGCGGGCGGCGGGCGGTGGCGCGGGGCGGCCCCGCGCCTCGATCATCGCGTCGACCTGCTCGCCCGGCATGGTCAGGCGCAGCAGCAGCTCCTCCTCGGAGATCCGCCGGCCGAAGCGCTCGTGCGCCCCCTCCAGGCTGATCGGCCGCAGCTCGCCCAGCTTGCGCGCCTGCGGCCGCGAGAGCACGCGCTCGGCGATCGCCGGATCCGTGGGCGCCGGCGGAGCGCCGTAGTGGCCGAGGAAATAGCGCACGGTCTCATCCGAGACGTTCGACCACCGTTCCGGATCGATCACGTTGCGAGCCGCCTGGCTGGCCACAAACTGCGACACCGGCGTGACGAGGATCGGGTAGCCCATCTCGGCCCGCACTCGGGTCACCTCGCGTAGCACGGCGTCGAACAACTCTGGGCGGCGGAGCTCCTCGAGCATCCGGCGCGTGGTGGTGACCATCCCGCCGGGGAGTTGATGGTGGTAGTAGACGGCGTCGAATTCGCGCGGCGTCCCCGGCGGGAGGCCCTTGGCGCGAGCCAGGGCGGCGAAGTGCTCGGCGACGACCGCCTCGGCCTCCAGGTCGAGTCGGTGCGTGTAGCCGTTCGCCTCGAGGTTGCGCGTCGTGCTGAGAACCTCGGGCTGCGAGGTCCCGCGCGAGAGCGGGCCCGAGGCCGTGTGCACGACCTGAAAGCCGGCCTTGACGCCCTCGACGTAGACGAGCGGCGCCAGCCCGATCGTGCAGTGACTGTGCAGCTCGAGGGTGCGTGAGCCCGCTGCCGCGACGAAATGCGGCGCCAGCTCGCGCACGGCGTCGACGGTCAACAGCCCGCCGGGATCCTTCAGGTACAGCCGGTCCATGTCGGGGCAGTCGGCCAGCGCGGCGGCGTGCTCGGCGTAGTACTGGTGCGTGTGCACCGGGCTGATCGAGTAGGTGAGGCCGACGACCACCTGCTCGATCCCCTCGCGGCGGGCCATCGCGGCGAGACGCTGCAACCGCTCGGCGTCGTTGGACGGATCGGCGATCTGCATCCGGCGGATGCCGTTGCGCGCAACCAGTCGGAAGGCGAGCGCGATCACGTCCTGGTCGGCCGGCACCCAGGAGATGAAGCGCATCCCGGTGGTGATGATGCTGAGCGGCGTGCCCGGCATCGCGGCGCTCACCTGCCGGATGCGCTCCCACGGGTCCTCACGGTGGAAACGCACCGAAACAGCCATGTGGGTGCTTGAGGTGAAGTCGAGCGCGTCGTAGCCCACCCGGTCCATGGTCGGGGCGATGGCCAGGACGTCGGGAGTGGTCAGGCCGGTGGCGCTCCACAGGCTTTGGTTGCCGTCGCGCGTGGTCGTGTCCACGATCCGGATGAGGCGGCCGGCGCTCATACGATCGCGCGCTCGAGCCAATCGGTGCTGACCGCGCCGCGCCGGAAGTCGTCGTGGCCGAGCACGCTGATCAGGAGCGTCCGGTTGGTCTCGACCCCTTCGACGTCGAGATCCTCGAGCGCATCGATCAGCGCGTCGATCGCGGCGTCACGGTCGCCCGCATGAGCGATCAGCTTGGCCATCAGCGAGTCGTAGTAGGGAGGGATGACCGCCCCCGGGAAGCAATGGGTGTCGACCCGCAGCCCAGGCGACGCCGGGACGGAGAACAGCGAGAGGGTTCCGGGGCTCGGCATGAACCCGCGAGCCACGTCCTCGGCGTTCAGGCGGCATTCGATCGCGTGGCCGTCGAGCGCCACGTCATGCTGGCCGAAGCCAAGCCGCTGGCCGGCGGCGATGTGCAGCTGGAGCGCAACCAGGTCACGGCCGGTCACCGCCTCGGTGACCGGGTGCTCGACCTGGATGCGGCAGTTGATCTCGAGGAAGTAATGCTCGCCGGTCTCGGAATCAACCACGAACTCGACCGTGCCCAGGTTGCCGTAGCCGATGGCGCGGGCGAAGCGGACGGCGGCCTCATGGACGGCGGCGCGCACGGCGGCCTCGAGACCCGGCGCCGGCGCCTCCTCGATCACCTTCTGGTAACGCCGCTGCACCGAACAGTCGCGCTCCCCGAGGTGGACGACTTCGCCATGCTCGTCGGCGGCAATCTGCACCTCGACGTGCCGAGCCGTCGCGATGAACCGCTCGAGATACACGCGATCGTCACCGAAGGCGGCGCCAGCCTCGCTGCGCGCGAGGCCGAGCAGCCGATCGAGCTCATCGGGGTCTCTGGCCAGCTTGATCCCGCGCCCGCCGCCACCGCCCGCGGCCTTGACCAGCAGGGGATAGCCGATGGTCTCGGCCGCCCGGCGCGCCTCGTCGGCCGACGCCGCCTCCCGGCCGGGGAGGATCGGCACGCCGGCCCGAGAGGCCTCCTCGCGCGCGCGGAGCTTGTCCCCGCTCAGCTCGATCACCTCGGCGGGCGGGCCCACGAAGGTGAGCCCGTGCTCGCGGGCGCGGGCAGCCAGCTTGGGGCTCTCGGCCAGGAAGCCATAGCCGGGATGGATGGCGTCGCAGCCGGTGCCGAGCGCCGCCTGGACCACGAGATCGTCGCGCAGGTAGCTTTGAGCCGCCGGCGCCGGTCCGAGGCACACGGCGCGATCGGCCTCGCGCGCCGCGAGACCGTCGCGGTCGGCGTCAGAGGTGCCGACCACGCTCTCGATGCCCAGCTGCCGGCAGGCCGAGATGATGCGCAGCGCGATCTCGCCGCGGTTGGCCACGAACACACGCTCGATGC
>JAFAZZ010000326.1 GCA_019239375.1 Solirubrobacterales bacterium
TGCCAGCCCAGGCTGTACGCCTTCTCGCCATCTCCGCTGAGCCCCCCACCGCGGGGATGGGACTGGGGAGCCGGCTGTCACTCGACATCGCAACGGCGACGTGCTGGTGCGATCGTCCCCGCCGCGGTGGGGACCGGCGCCGCACAGCAAGTAGCCGGGGAGGGCCCAACCGCCTGGGGTGCGGGCGACGAAGCCGCAAGTTCCGAAACCGTCCGACACAGCGCATCGCACGGTGCGAACGACGAGATCGCCAAGCAGGCCGATGCGACGGATAGCCCACTGCAGCTGCGATGGACGGTGCGAGCTCATTGCCGGCGCCGGCAGCAACTGCGCCGTACCCGCGTCTGCTGCGCCAAGCGTCATACGCCTGGTCAGAGGGGCGGACAGCACGGTCATCGACACCTTCCTCTCGCACCGGATCACGACGGCAGCGGTCAGGACCTGACCGGCAGACGGCAGGAGCCTCCACGTCCTGATGGCGAGCCTTCCGCCGCTCGCGGCAAGCTCGTCGCCGTGCCGCTCTTGGAACGCCGAAGGAGCAGCCGGGCAGCTTCGAATCGCCGCAGGTGAATTACGCCGCCACCAAGCAGCGCCGAACATCGCCGCCGGCAAGTGCATTCGCGTCGTGTCCCGAGCCTGAGCCGGACCGCTTGCCTTGACCGCAAAGCCCTCACCGCCGCTCAGGACGAGGTGGTCGAGCTCAGCGTCTCACGCGCGTCCGAGTCAGTGTCAAAACGCGGTCAAACGATTCCGACATGCCCTTAACCGACGAAACCCCCGATCGGAGGTTTCGATTTCTAGGCCCTTCTAGGTAGCGGGGGCGGGATTCGAACCCGCGACCTTCGGGTTATGAGCCCGACGAGCTACCAGACTGCTCCACCCCGCGGCGGACCGAAAATGATAGCAACAGAGCGAAGCGGATCGGCGGAAACGTGGCTCCGGACCCGAGCGAGACCGGTCCCGTCAGCCCGCCTCTTCGAGCACGGCGGCGGTGGCAGCGACCAGCTCGTCGATCTCATCGTCGGAGATGATCAGCGGGGGCGAGAAAGCGACGGTGTTCGCGTAGGGGAGGGCGCGACCGATGACGCCGCGCTCAAGCAGTGCCTCGGTAAACATACCCGCGGTAAAAGGGCTCTCGAGGCCGATCGCCTGCATCAGCCCCTCGCCACGTACGTCGACGACGCCTGGGCGGTCGCGCAGGCTCTCGAGGCCGGCGCGCAAACGGGCTCCGGCCGAGCGCGCTCGCGAAGGTAGCCCCTCGGAGCGCAAGAGCTCGATGTTCGCGATGCCGGCAGCGCAGCAGGTGGGATGGCCGCCATACGTATTGCCGTGCGCGAGCAGATACATCGGGTCGGCTTCAAGCCACTCCCGCAGCCGCGGACCGACGATCACCCCCCCGAGGGGTTGATAGCCACTGGTCACCGCCTTGGCGAACGTCGTCAGGTCGGGGGTGACGCGGTAGTGATGGGAGGCGAACCAGGAACCGAGACGGCCGAAGCCGGTGATCACCTCGTCGAAGACCAACATCGCTCCACTCTCGTCACAGAGCTCCCGGAGCCCTTCCAGATAACCGGCAGGCGGCGGGAACACACCGCCCGCGCCAATCACCGGCTCGGCCACGATCGCGGCGATCCGCTCGGCGCCGAAATAGGCGACTGCATCGCGCATCGCCGGCAGGCTGTCGCGGTCGACCTGGAAGAAGTCCGGCAGAAGCGTGCCGAACGGGTCGCGGTTGGCCGGCAGACCGCCGGCGGAGGTGCCGCCAAGCATGACGCCGTGGTAGGCATAGTGGCGGCTGAGGAACACCGAGCGGCCGCCATCGCCGGCTGCCTTGTGGCCGGCCCGGACCAGCTTGATCGCGGAGTCGATCGCCTCCGAGCCCCCGCAGGTAAACAGCACGCGAGCATCCGGAATCGGCTCCAATTCGAGCAGCAGCTCGGCCAACCGCTCCTCCGGCCGGTTTGTGAACCGGGCAAAGGTGTGGAAGGCCTCGAGCTCGTGGAGCTGTGCGCTGATCGCGTCGATGATCTCGCGTCGGCCGTGACCAGCCGCGCAGTACCAGAGCGAAGCAGTCCCGTCGAGGTAGCTCCGGCCGTCCGCGTCAAACACACGGCACGCCTCACCGCGCACGATCTCCAGGAACTCATCGGCGGGACGAGCGGGAACCGCGAAGGGATGTAGAACGCCGGGCAGGGCCATTAGGGCTCGGATACGTTATGCGAGTCCGCGACGCCAATACGTCCCATCAAGGCGCACGGAGAAGTACACGCGGGCGTACTCGCCCTCGGTCCGCCGGCCGGTCCTCGCGGCAGCCAACGGGACGGTAGAGCGCCCGATTTTGGGTCGTGACACGAACCCGTCACGCAGCGCCGGCCAGCGTCGCCTGCACCTCTTCGGCCTCGCGCAGCTTGTAGCGCTGGACCTTGCCGGTCGGCGTCCGCGGCAGGTCCTCGACGAACTCGATCACGTGCGGGAACTCGTAGCGGCGCAGGTTCTCCTTGCACCACTGGCGCAACTCGTCAGCCAGCGCATCGGGATCGGCCGGCGCGGTCGACGCGGCGATCACGAAGGCCTTGATCCGGCTGACGTCCTCGATTCGCACGCCGATCACCGCCGCCTCCGACACCGCGGGGTGACGAACCAGGCAGCCCTCCACGTCGGCCGGCGAGACCCACAGTCCGCCCACCTTGATCATGTCGTCCGACCGTCCCTGGTAAACGAAATAGCCGGCACTGTCTACGACGTAGCGGTCGCCGGTGTGGAACCACTCGCCGCGCATGGAGAAGCGGGTCTTGGCGCGCTGGTGCCAGTAGTAGGCCGCGCAGCTCTCGCCGCGCACCATCAGATCGCCCGGCTCACCGGCGGCCACGTCGAGGCCGTGCTCGTCGATGAGACGCAGCGCGTATCCGGGCACCGGCCGTCCCGAGGTGCCGGGCATGAGGTCATCGAACGTATTGGAGCAGTAGATGTGGAGCATCTCGGTTGAGCCGATCCCGTCCAAGATGGGCACGCCGGTCAGCTTCTGCCACCGCGCCAGTACGGCGGCGGGTAGCGCCTCGGCGGCGGACACGCAGGCGCGCACGGAAGAGAAGTCGACTTCCGAAGCGGCGGGCGTACGAACCATCGCCGCGTACAGCGCCGGCACCGAGAAGAACAGCGTCGGGTGGACGCGGCGGAGCGTCTGGAAGATCAGGTCCGGTGTCGAGCGGCCCTTGACCAGCGCGGAGCAGGCGCCGACCGACAGCGGGAACGTCAGGCTATTGCCCAACCCGTAGGCGTGGAACAGCTTGGTCGTGGAGTAGCAGAGATCGGACGCTGAAATCCGCAGGACGTTGCGCGCGTACTGATTGACGGTCACGCCAATGTCGCCGTGGGCATGGACGACACCCTTGGGCCGCCCGGTCGAGCCCGAGCTGTAGAGCCAGAATGCCATGTCATCACGGTGGGTGTCGAGCGGCGGCGGCAGTGCGCCGGCGTGGGCGGCATCGAGCGAGGCAAAGCTCGTGTGCGGGCCGGCATCCCCGTCAACCACGACCACGTTGAGCCATGGCCGCGCGGCCAACACAGACTCGAGCGCCGGCAGCAGCGACGCCTCCACGAACAGCACCTTGGCGTAGCTGTCGTCCAAGTAGTAGGCGTAGTTGTCGACTCGGTCCATCGGGTTCACGGGGACCGGGACGGCTCCAATCCGCATCGCGCCGAGGAACGCGGCGGGGAAGGCGGGCGAGTCGTCGAGGATCATCAGGACTCGCTGCTCGCGCTCGATCCCGAGCACGGTGAGGTAGGAGGCAACAGCGGCGGTCAGGCCAGCCAGCTGGCGGTAGGTGATCTCGCCGCCTGCGGTAGTAAGCGCCGGTTTATCCGCTCGGCCCGCCTCTAACTGCGCATCCAGCAGCGTGCTGGCGTTTAGTCGCTCTGCAGCGCTCACGGCCCGTGCGAGTCTAAACCGGCGACGGGCACGTGTGCGGGGTACATCTGCGCAATCGACGGGAGCCCCGTCAGAGCGGGTCC
Organism: Solirubrobacterales bacterium; assembly: GCA_019239375.1. GTDB lineage: Bacteria > Actinomycetota > Thermoleophilia > Solirubrobacterales > Solirubrobacteraceae > Palsa-465. The sequence continues at coordinate 4,012 of JAFAZZ010000326.1, forward strand.
GCCTGGGCATCCGCACAAGATCTAAAGGGCCGCCACCGTCCTCGGTGCGGTGAGGATGGCGGCTGGCGCAGCGCCGCGCCAGCGTGGCTTGCCCAGCAGGAGCTGAACGACGCAAATCCGCCGCTCGGCAAACCCGGCCTCGCAGTAGCTGAGATAGAGCATCCAGAGCCGGCGGAAGGCCTCGTCGTAGCCGAGGTCAGCCAGCCCAGCGGCGTGGAGGGCGAATCGCTGGCGCCAGCGCCTGAGCGTCTCGACGTAGTGCGGCGTCAGATCCTCGAGGTCGACGACCTGCAGATCGGTACGACGGGCGGTCGCGCGAGTGAGTACCTCGAGCGAGGGCAGGCATCCTCCCGGGAAGATGCGAGTGTTCATGAACGACCGCGAGGCCTTCTCGACGCTGTAGGCGCGGTCGTCGATCGTGATCGCCTGGAGGAGCATCGAGCCCTGTGGCGTGAGCAGCTCCGAGCACTTGGCGAGGAACGTCCCGAAGTGGCGCCATCCGACCGCCTCGATCATCTCGATCGAGACCAGCTTGTCGTAGCGGCCAGACAGGTCGCGATAGTCCTCGAGCAGCACGGTGACCCGGTGCTCGAGACCGGCCCGGCGCACCGCGGCCGCCGCGTGGTCGTACTGCTCGAGCGAAAGCGTCGTGGTGGTCACGTGGCAGCCTCGGGTGGTCGCGGCGTGGATGGCGAAGCCGCCCCAGCCGGAACCGATCTCGAGCACGCGGTCGCCTGGCCCGAGGTCGAGCTTCTCGCACACCAGCTCGAGCTTGGCCAGCTGCGCCTCCTCGAGGGTCATGCCCGCGTCCTGGAACAGCGCGCAGGAATAGCTCATGGTCGGGTCGAGCATGCGGGAGAACAGCTCGTTGCCCAGGTCGTAGTGGGCAGCGACGTCGCGCCGGCGGCGCACGGGCGTGCTGCGTCGCAACCACGCGCGCACGCGCTGGAGGGGGACGCGCACGGGGGCGAGGCGGGCGCGCAGGCGATCGAGCCCGCCGGCGTTGCGCGCGGCGAGCCTGACCAGCGCGGTCAGGTCGGGCGAATCCCATAAGCCGGCTGCGTATGCGTCGGCCAGCCCCCGACTGCCCCGTAGCGCCATCCGCCACGTCGCCGCCGAGTGGACCCTGATCGTGGCGATCGGCGCCTCCGAGCCGTACACGCGACGCCGACCGGTCTCGAGCACGATCAAGCTGCCGGTCGTGATCCGGCGCAGGAACAGCGCGAGCAGTGCGCGGCATAGGCGGTCGATCAATGCGCCTCCTGATCGGTCAATTGGTGGGGGCGCGGGCCGGAGCCCGGATGCGGATACACCGTGGCCCCGGCGAGCTTCAGAGCGAGCGCGTGGCCGTAGATCAAGCCCAGTACCCGGGCGCCGGCCACCGGATAGCGGCGGGTGACCCGGGCGGCGGTCCGCGCGGTGAGCTCCCTCCGGCGCAGCGCCAGCGTGGCCTCGAACGCCGGCGGGCGCAACGCCAGCGTGGCCTCGAACGCCGGCGCGCGCAGCACCAGCGTGGACTCGAACGCCGGCGCGCGCAGCGCCAGCGTGGCCTCGAACGCCGACCCGCCCCGGCGCCGGCTCTCGATATGCACCGCCAATCGCTCGCCCGGGGTGGCGGCGCGCAAGACGTAGTGGTGATCCATGGCCATGAACGGGGAGACGTGCAGCGCCTTGCCGAACTCGCCGGTCAGGACGCCGCCGGACCCGGAAGCAGACGGCGCAGCTGTCACCGGCTCGTCCCCTGCTCCGAGCACGTAGGCGTGCCGCTCCCCCCACGGCGTATTGGTCACCTCGGCCACCAGCGCGTCCACCCGATCGCCGGCGGGGTCGAAGCAGTAGTAGAAGCTGACCGGGTTAAAGCAGTGGCCGAACGAGCGCAGCTGAGTGAGCAGTCGGATCGGTCCGGCCGGACGTCTGCCTGTCGCTTCCTCGACCCTGTCTCGCACCGAGACGTCGAGGGGAAGCCAATCGGGACCCAGGTAGTCTCGGCGGCGGAAGCGAATCATCCCCGGCCGGCGTGCCAGCAACCGGCCCCCGAGCAGTCGCGGGAGTTCGCCCAGATCCACGTAGAACAGCGCGATCCGGTGCTCGAACGAGCGCACTGGGTCGCGCCGGCGATGGCTGATGGTGCCTTCGTAGATGCAGGACGCGGTGCCCACAGCCGAGCCGCCGGACGCCGTGCCCACAGGCGAGCCACAGGACGCCGCACCCACCGCCGCGCCACCGGACGCCGCACCCACAGCCGCGCCACCGGACGCCGTGCCCACAGCCGAGCCACCGGAAACCGCACTCACAGCGGGGCTCCGAATCGCTCCGCCACGCGCAGCGCGCTGCGGACCCCGTCCTCGTGGAACCCCCAGCCCCAGTAGGCGCCGCAGAAATGCGTGCGGCGCCGGCCGCTGACCTCCTCGACACGCCGCTGCGCCGCCACTCCCCGCGCGGTGTAGACCGGATGGGCGTAGGTGATCTTGCGGATCACCCGTTCGGGGTCGATGGCGTCGGTGCGGTTGAGCGTGACGCAGAACTCACGCTCGGCCTGCAGCGACTGCAGGCGGTTCATGTGGTAGGTCACGGTCGCGCGGGGGGCGGGATCGGGCTGCCAGTGGTAGTTCCAGCTCGCCCAGGCCCGCCGGCGGCGAGGCAGCAGCCGGCGGTCGCTGTGGAGCACGGCCTCGTTGACCTGGTAGGGGATCGCGCCGAGGACCTGCCGCTCGGAATCGGTGGCGTCCTGCAATAGGGCAAGCGCCTGATCGGAGTGCGTGGCCAGGACCACCTCGTCGTAGCGCAGCGGCTCTGCACCCCGCGGCCAGACGAGGACCCCGCCGTCCTCGCGCCGTATCGCCCTGACCGGCGTGCGGAGCCGGATCCGGTCCGCGAACGGGGCCGTCAGCGCCTCCACGTAGCGGGCGGAGCCGCCGCGGATCACCCGCCACCGCGGCCGGCTGCTGAAGCCGAGCATCCCGTGGTTGTCGAAGAACTCGGCCAGAAAGCGAGCCGGAAAGCTCCACATCTGGCCGGGATCGGCCGACCAGACGGCTGACACCTGCGGCACGATCAGCCGCTCGATGAAGGGAGCGGAGAAGTTGTGGCGCTCCAGCCATTCCCCCAGAGAAGGCCCTGGCCGGGCGCCAGTCCCGGGGGCCGCGAGCAGGCTCCGTGCCGCGCGGTTGAAGCGCGCCAGATCGGACACCATCCGGTGAAACCACGGCGTGAGCAGGTGCCGGCGGTTGGCGAACAGGCCGTTGGGCGATGCGCCCGAGTACTCGAAGTCGCCCATCCCGTCGCTCACGCTGAAGCTCATCGTGGACGGCTGCCAGGCGACTCCCAGCCGGTTCAGCAGGCGCTCAAAGTTCGGGTAGTTGCGGTCGTTGAACACGATGAAGCCGGTGTCGACGTGATGGGTCTCGTACGCCGTATCGACCCGGATCGTGTTCGTGTGCCCGCCGGCGTAGTCGGCCGACTCGAACACGGTGATGTCGTGCTGACCGTGGAGCAGGTGCGCGATGACAAGCCCCGAGATGCCGGCGCCCACGATGGCGATCCTCATCGGCTCTCACCCGCCGCGGCGGCGACACTCACGATGGCGATCCTCATCGGCTCTCGCCCGCCACGATGTAGGCGATCCCCATCAAACTACCCCGATCGATCACCGCTCGACGAGGACGGCGAGCAGGACGCTGATCAGGGCCGAGCCGCCGCCGACAGCCAGCGTGGCCAGGGGCGAGCCGGCCGGCAGTCGACGACGCTCGGCGGCCGTGGCGATGACGTCGACGAGATCGCCAACGACGCTTGCGGCCAGCCAGGGACGAAGCGGGGCCTCTCGCCGCAGAGCAACGACGGCGGCCCCGTGCAGCACGGTCTCGCGAGCGCCGAGCCCGCGGAGGGCGATCTGGAGTGGCGCCCGGTTCGCATCCTCACCGAGCCACCGCAAGGCCAGCCTCCGTGGCGCGACCATCAAGGCCACGCCATAGGAGACTCGGGCGAGGAGAACGGCGCTTGCGGTGGCGCGGGTGAGGTTCATCCGCCAAGCACTGTATCAGTGTTGTGGAGAAAAAGCTCTACAACTTGTTCGCGACCTCCGACTGCGCTACGGTGCGGCCGTGCCGCCCACTCCGAGCACCGGGCCTAATGGGCCATCCGACCAGGGCATGACCATGCGCGAGATGTCGACCCGCAGCGGTGTAAACGAGGCGACGCTGCGTATGTGGGAGCTGCGGCACGGCTTTCCCATGCCCCAGCGACGTTCAAGCGGCCATCGCCGCTATTCCGAGGCCGACCTCGCGCGTGTGCGGGCCGTCGTCCGGGCCCGCGAGAGCGGCCTGTCGCTGCAGGCGGCGATTGACCTTGCCCACGATCAGGAGGAGGAGCAACCCGCCTCGGTCTACGCGGCGCTGCGGGCGCGCCTGCCCGAGCTCGAGCCGCAGCTCCTGTCCAAGCGGGCGATGCTGATTATCTCGCGGGCGATCGAAGACGAATGCCTCGCCCGAGCCGAGCGCCCGCTGCTGTTCGGCTGCTTTCAGCGCGAGCGCTTCTATCGCGCCTCGGAGGCGCGGTGGCGCGAGCTCGCCCGGACCGCCGAACGCGCCGTCGTGTTCGCTGACTTTCGCCGGCTGCGCCGGCCCCGCCAGGCGCCGCTCGAGGTTCCCCTCCGCGCCGGGCAGCCGCTGGCGCGCGAGTGGGCCATCGTGTGCGAGTCGCCCGGCTTCGCCGCCTGCCTGACCGGTTGGGAGAGGCCCCGCGAGGGGGCCGGCGAGCGCTTGTTCGAGGGCGCTTGGACGGTTGAAGCGCACGCCGTCCGGCTGGCCGCGCAGGTGTGCTGGCGGCTCGGCGCCGCTGCGGCGCCCGGCGCGCTCGACGACCTGCGCGAGCGGCTCTACGACGCGCCCGTGGCGCGCGAGAACGAGCTGCGGTCGGCCATCCAGCTGAGCACGCGGATGGTCTCCTACGCCACCGCGTCATAACCCCCCGTCCCGGCCACCGCGTCATAACCCCCCGTCCCGGATGGTCTCCTACGCCACCGCGTGACACCCCCCGTACCGGCCGCTCCACACGCTCCGCGTCGAACGACCGACGCCGGCGCGCTCGATTGCGTCACCAGCCGTCGATTCCGGCCTCGGCCAGGGCATCCTGGCAATAGCGCCACAGCGCCCGGCGGTCGGCGTCTGATTCCTCCGTGGCGCCGAGGCGATAATGGGTAGGCCGGGGGCGGCGGTCGTGCCAGAACCGCCCGGCGTCGGCCAGCGGCTCCGACGCGGCGGCGCCCAGCCACACGACGGTGTCCGCGCCCTGCTCGGGGGTCCGGATGATCGGCACCGTGAGCTTGCGAAACACGGGCATCCACCGCCGCACGCCCTCGGTGTCGACCCAGCCAGGGTGCATGCTGTGCACCACGATCCCCCGCACGCGCACCCGTTCGGCCAGCAGCTCGGTGATGACCACCTCCTCGCGCTTGGTCCTGGCGTAGAACTTCTTCGGGCTGTAGGAGTCAAGCTCGGACTCCCAGTCGCCCGCCGGCAGCGCCTGACCGTACATCCCGCCCGAGCTCACGTTGATCACGCGGGAGGGCGCGCTCCGCTCGAGCACCGGCGCCAGCAGGCTCGCCAGGGCAAGCGGCGCCAGCACGTGCGTGGCGAACATCAGCTCATGACCGTCCGCAGACGTCGTGCGCTCGTCGGGCATGACGCCGGCGTTGTTGACGAGCACGTCGAGGCGAGGCTCGCGGGCGGCGAATTCCTCCGCGAACGCGTGGATCGCCTTCAGGCTGCTCAAATCGCAGCTCGCCGGCCGGACGTCGGCCCCGGGCACCGCCCCAGCGATCCGCTCCACCGCCTCGCCGGCGCGACCATCGTTACGAGCCAGCGCGTAAACGGTGGCGCCAAGGCGGGCGAACCCCTGGGCCGCGGCCAGCCCGATCCCGGAGGCGGCGCCGGTGACCAGCATCACGGCGCCCTCGCGCCGCGGCGGGTCCTCCGGCCAGCCCGGCAGGCGCCGGCGGATCTCTAGCCCGGGTTTCCCGTAGCCCAGGGCGATGCTTCGGTCGAGAATGGTGTCAACGACGTTATCCATCAGCTTGTATAGATAATATTAGACGTTCTGTGCGGGCACGAACCTACCACCTCTTCCGCGAGCAATATGTGCCACGAGGACTCGGCGAAGTGTTCGAGTTCTTCGCGCACGCCGGCAACCTGGAGCGGATCACCCCGTCGTGGCTGGGCTTCAGCCTCCTCACCCCCGAGCCGGCAGTTATGGCAGCGGGCACGCTCATCGAATATCGCCTGCACCTGCACCGGATCCCGCTGCGCTGGGTCACCCGCATCGACGTGTGGGAGCCAGGCCGCGAATTCGTCGACGTCCAGGTGCAGGGGCCCTACCGCGTCTGGCATCACCGCCACCAGTTTCACGCGGCGCCCGGCGGGACGGTGGTGCGCGATCATGTCCGATACGCCCTGCCACTCGGGCTCCTCGGCGAGTTGGCGCACCGGGCGTTCGTGCGGCGCGACCTAACCCGAATCTTCGGCTTTCGCCAGGCGGCGGTGGCCCAGCTGCTCGGATGACCGCGATCCTGTGGCTGCGACGCGACCTGCGCGTCCACGACCACCCGGCGCTCGAGGCGGCGCGCGAGCATGCCGAGCGCCTCGTGCCCGTGTTCTGCTTCGACGAGCGCCTGCTCCGCGGCCGCCACGCCTCGGGCCCGCGCACCCAGTTCCTGCTCGAATGCCTCGCCGACCTCGACGGATCGTTGCGGGCTCGCGGAAGCCGGCTGGTCGTCCGCCACGGCCGGCCGGAGGAGGAGATTCCCGCCCTCGCGCGCGAGGTGAGGGCGAGCCGCATGCACTTCAGCGGCGACGTCAGCGGGTTCGCGCGCGCTCGCGACGCGCGCGTGGCCACCGCGCTGGAGCAAGCCGGCGTCAGTGTCCACGAGCACCCGGGTGTCTTCGTGGTCGACGACCTCGATGCGATCCGCACCACCGAGGGACAGCCGTACACCGTGTTCACGCCGTTTCACCGCGCGTGGACGCGCGCACCACGGCGGCGCCCGCATGGTGTGCCTCGGTCGCTGCCAGCTCTCCCGACGGGACTCGACTCTGGCGTCCTGCCTCGGCTCGCCGATCTCGGCCTAGGCCAGGAGGTCGCGGAGCCGCGGCCTGGCGGCGAGCACCCCGCCCGCGACGCCATGCGGGCCTTCCTGTCGAGCCAAGGCCGGAGTTACGCGGTCAAGCGCGATCTGGTCGGCGAGCCCGGAACCTCCCGCCTCTCCCCGTATCTGCATTTCGGTTGCCTCTCGCCCCGCGAGCTCGAGCAGCGCGCCGGCGACGCCGCCTTTCGCCGCCAGCTGTGCTGGCGCGACTTCTACGCCCACGTGCTCTTGCACTTCCCGGAAAACGCACGCGCCGAGCACCAAGCGCGCTACCGCGGAACGATGCCCTGGAGCCGGGACCAGAGCGCCTTTGCAGCATGGTGCGTGGGAAGGACGGGCTTTCCCCTCGTCGATGCGGGCATGCGCCAGCTCAGGCGCGAGGGCTGGATGCACAACCGGGCCCGCCTCGTCGTCGGGTCGTTCCTGACCAAGGATCTCGGGATCGACTGGCGCTGGGGGGAGCGGTGGTTCATGCGCCTGCTCCTCGATGGCGATCAGGCGAGCAACAACGGCAACTGGCAGTGGATCGCCTCGGTCGGCGTCGACCCGCAGCCGCCGTTTCGCCGCATGTTCAACCCGACTCGTCAGCAGACTCGCTTCGATCCCGACGGAGAGTACGTGCGCCGCTACGTGCCAGAGCTTGCCGGCGATTCCCACTACCCGCCACCGCTCGTCGACCATGCCGCGGCTCGCCGCGAGGCGCTCCAGCGCTACCGCGCGATGACGTCGCGCGAGTAACCTGAAATTACACGTCACCATTAATGAGAGCACCAACAATGGTGGCTGATACATGATTTTATTGTCTTGACTTACTCGCTCGGCAGGGGCTATGCTGCCCATCCGGCCCCGGGGAAATGGGGGGCTGGGGTAAGTCGAACTTCAGGGCAAGCGTGGCACGGAACGGTGGCGCACGAGCACGCCCTCCCGCCGCCGACGAGGGCTGCCGGCGAGGTTCTGCTCGCGTTCGCTGAGCTTGGCGCAACACCTGGCAACGCTGGCCTGACCAGCAAGGGAGAAGATGATGCCGAACGACAGCGGCAATGAAGTAAGCAGCGGGCAAGTACCGGTTCCCTCGTCCGCCCTGGGCGGACCCGGCGTGATCCCGCCGGGGCAAAAGCAGCGCGTGGCCCTCGGAGAAGCGGGCGGCGGGGCTCCGTCGTTCAGCGACCACGGCGGGGTGATCATTCCGCAGGTTCACCTGTACCTCATCTTCTGGGGTGCTGCCTGGAATTCAGCCGGCGCGGTTCCGACCATGGGTCAAGTAACCGATGCGGTGATCAACATCCTCACCGGGCCGTACATGGCGTCGTTGCACCAGTACCGGGGGATCGACAGCGGGTACCTCGTTGGCGCCAATCTAGTGAGCAACGCTGTCGGCAGCTCGCCGGCGTCGCCGCCGACAAACTTCACCAACAACGATGTGTCGAACCTGCTGACCAACCTGATCTCGGCCGGCCGGCTCCCCGATCCCTCGACCGACAGCGAGCTGCTGTATATGGTGATGCTCCCGCCTGGCGTGTCGCAGCCGGGGCTCCTGGGCGAGCACACCTATTACTCGCACAACGGGACCAACCTCCACTTCGGCTGGGTTGCCAACGGTGGGTCATTGACATCGGTGACGTGGGTCTTCTCGCACGAGCTCGTCGAGTCGGTCACTGACCCGGAGGGCACCGCAGTCACGGGGACCGGGTGCAACCAGGGAGGCTGGTGCGAAATCGGGGATGTGTGCACGGGCAACACCGCCGTGATCAACGGCGTGACTGTTCAGCGCTATTGGTCGCAGGTCGATGGCCAGTGCGTCGTTCCGACCGACCCGATCGTCAAGCAGGACAAGGACAGCAAGGACGCGAAGGACAAGGAGAAGGACGCCAAGGATCACAAGGACATCAAGGACAAGGAGCACAAGCCGGAGCGCAAGGAGATCAAGGATGGCAAGGAAAAGGAGCCCCTCGACCGGCCGCCAATCCCTCCGAAATCGGCGGAGTCGCTCCCTCAGATCGCGCAGATGCTCGCCTCGCTGAGCGAGCAGGTCAACGTCCTAGCCAGTCAGGTGTCCGCGTTGAGCGGCGGCGTCGTCGACCCGATGGGCGGGGCGAGCAGCGCTGACGCAGGTGCTTCAGGCGCAGCGTTCATCGCGAGCCATGAGCGCCCCCCGGTGGGCGAGCTTGCCCTCGAGGAAAGCGGCGTGTGAGCAACCGGTGAGGTGATGCTTCTCGTGCTGACAGATGCAGGGGACTGGCGTGGGCCACTCCTGTGCGAGCGGTGGGCGTCGGTCGGCGCGCGCCTGATGACGCCCCGTGACCTGCAGCGGCCGGGCTGGCGGCACGAGCCGGCTCGGCCGCTCGGCGGCCTCGCCGTGGCCGCGGGGGAACCTCTCGCGGTCGCCACGATCACCGGGGTATGCGCCCTACTGCCATGCGTGGCAGCGAACGAGCTGCGGTCGGTACGGACAGAAGATCGCGCGTACGTCGCAGCCGAGATGACGGCATTTCTCTGCGCGTGGCTTTCTGCCCTAGCGTGTCCGGTGCTCAACGCGCCCACGCCAGCGTGTCTGTGTGGCCCGGCGTGGAGCCCGGCGCGCTGGGTGCGGCTCGCCATGGCCGCACGCTTGCCCACCGTCGCCGGCCGCCCCGAGGAGACAGTGGCCGTCACGGTTGTGGGATCCCGCGCCTTCGGGGCGCGAAGCATCAGCCAGGGAGATCTCGCGATCCACCTAGCCACCCGCGCCGGCGTGCCACTGCTGCGCGTCCTGCTCAGCGGTTCGACGTCCACGCCCGCCGTGGCGGGGGCGGACTTGTGGATCGACCCCGGCGTCGACGGCGTCGCAGGCGCGATCGCCGACCTGTTGGCGTATCGATGATCCTCCTGTGGGGGCTGCCCGGTGACCGGCCGCTCGCCGCCGTCGCCAGACGGCTCAGCCAGATCGGCGCGCCGGCCTTCCTGCTCGACCAGCGCATGGTCGCTCGCATGTCGGTCGCCGTAAGCGCGTCACTGTCCGGTGTCCTCAGGATCGACGGCGCGGAGGTGCTCGCCCTCGATGATGTGACGGCGGCGTACATCAGGCCGCATGATTCCGCGCGGATCATCGAGCGCACGGCGCCTAGGGATCGGATCGCGCGGGGGCGGGCAGTCGAGACCGACATGGCGATCCTGGAGTGGGCGGACATGGCCCCGGGTCGAATCCTCAACCGGCCGCAGGCAATGACCTCGAACGACTCGAAGCCCTACCAGGCCCTCATCGTGGAGCGCTGCGGCCTGCGCGTCCCCGACACCCTGATCACGACGGACGTCGAGGCGGTGCGCGAGTTCGAGGCCCGTCACGGAACGCTGGTCTACAAGTCGATCAGCTCGACCCGGAGCATCGTCAGCCGGCTCCGTCCCGAGCACTCGGAGCGCCTGGAGAACCTTCGCTGGTGCCCCACCCAGTTCCAGTGGTACGTCCCCGGGACCGACTTCCGCGTGCACGTGGTGGGCGAGGAGGTCTTCGCCACCGAGATTCGCTCCGAGGCCGATGATTACCGCTATTCGGCCAGGGCGGGACGAGGCGCCGAACTGCGGGCCGCCGAGCTGCCCGCCGACATCGCGTCGCGCTGCCGGCGGGTCGCCCAGGAACTTGGCCTGATCTTCGCGGGCGTCGATCTGCGACGCACCCCGGCCGGTGAGTGGTACTGCTTCGAGGTCAATCCGTCACCGGGCTTCTCCTACTACCAGGGGCACACCGGCCAGCTGATCGACCTCGCGGTGGCGCGCCACCTGGCCGGCGGGCCCGAGCATGCCGCCGCGCTCCGGCGGCGCCAGCCGGCGCGACGGGTAGGCGCCGGGTCGGGGCGGCGCGTAGCCGCCAGCCGGGGCGGCGGATAGCCGCGGGGCCGGGGGCGGCAACGGGTTGCCCCCGGCCCCAGCAGCACCTCGGGGCCGTGTCCGGGGCCCCTTATCCCACGAATTCGGACATCGCGCCGGACCCGATCAGCGCGGCCGTGGTCGCGATGTCCTCGTCCAGATAGCGATCCCGGTCCAAGAACGGGATGTGCTCGCGCACCAGGCGGAAGGCGTCCTCGGTGCGGGGGCTGGCCTGGTCGACGCCGCGCAGCTCGAGGGCTTGGCAGCAGGCCATCAGGTGGATGGCGGCGATGTTCTGGGCGAGCTCGACGATCGAGCGGGCATCGCGCGCGGCGATCGTGCCCATCGAGACCTTGTCCTGGTTGTGGGCCTCGGTGGAGCGCGAGTGGATCGTGGTCGGCGCGCACAGGTGCATGGCCTCGGCGGTCATGGCGGAGGCGCACAGCTGCAGACCCTTGAAGCCGTGATGCAAACCCGCCTCGGGATGCGAAGCATCAAATCGCGCGATCAGGTTCGCGGTCAGCCCGCGGTTGAACTTCTCGTCGACCACTAGCTCGAGCTGGCGGTCGATCAGGTCGCACAGATTGGCCAAGGCGACCTTCAAAGAGTCCATGGCCTGGCCGATGTGGCCGCCGTAGAAGTTGCCGCCGCTCTCCACGCGCCCCCCGGCGACGTTGAACAGCGGGTTGTCGTCGGAGGAATTGATCTCGATCGTGATCCACTGCTCGACCCAGTCGATCACGTCGCGCAGCACGCCGATCACGTGGGGAGCGCAGCGGATCGAGTACTTGTCCTGCACGTGGCGGTCGAGTTCGCGGAAGCCGGCGCCGTTCAGACCCCCGGGGAACAGCTCGTCAGAATCGGCCACGAGGCGCGAGTCGGCCAGCAGCTCGCGGATGTGGCGGGCGCTCGTGACCATTCCCGGGTGGGGCTTGGCCTGGTCGAAGAGGAACGCGTTGAAGTGGCCGCGGTTGCCGATCAGCGCCTCGGAGGCCATCGCCGTCATCAGGTCGGCCAGGTCGGCCAGCTCGCGGGCCGCGCCGACGGCCAGGCAGGCAAAGGCGCTCATGAACGAGGTGCCGTTGGTCAGCGCAAGGCCCTCTTTGGCCTCGAGCATAAAGGGCTCGATCCCGAGCGCGGCCAGCACCTCAGACGCCGGGCGCCGCTCGCCGTCGAACGACACAAAACCATCCCCGGCCAAGGCCCGCCCGACGTAGGACAGGGGCGCCAGGTCCCCGCTCGCTCCGCACGACCCGCGCTCGGGGATGTACGGCGTCACGTCGTGATTCAAAAGCTCGAGCAGGTGCTCGATCAGCCCAACCCGCACGCCCGAGTTGCCCTTGGCCAGGCAGTTGGCGCGCAGCAGCATGGTCACGCGCGCGACCTCGGGCGGGGCGATCGGGCCGGTGCCGACGCCCATAAAGCGAAGGATGTTCTGCTGGAGCCGGCCAGCCTTGGCCGGGGAGATCTGCCGGTGGGCGCTGTCACCGAACCCGGTGGTCACGCCGTAGATCGGGATCTCGCGGTCGATGAGCTCGTGCTTCAGGCGGCGGCTCGCGCGGACCGCCCGGGCGGCAGGCTCGGAGAGCCGCACGACACGATCCCGGCGAGAGACCTCGAGCGCGTCGCGGATGGTGAGCGAGGCGCCGTCGAGCTCAAGCAGCGTCTGGCCCGTGACTTCGTGTGGCAGGGCGGTGGCGGTCATGTGGCGAATGTTGCCCGGTGATAGGCTGGACGCAACCAAGACGCAGTCGATCGGCATCAACGTGCAGCTCAGCCGCCCTCTAGACCGCATTGATCGCAAGATTGTTGCGTTGCTGCAGGAAAGTGCGAAGCGAACGTTCGCGGACATCGGCGCCGACGTGGGGCTTTCGGCTACGGCCGTAAAGCGGCGCGTGGATCGCCTCGAGGGCGATGGGGTGATCACCGGCTACGGCGCCCGGATCAACTGGCGAGCGCTGGGCGAGGCGATCGAATCGCTGATCGAGATCTACTGCGCCGATCGGACCTCGCCGGCGGACGTGGGACGCTCGCTGGCCAAGGTGGAGGAGATCGTCTCGGCCTTCACGGTGTCGGGCGAGGCCGACGCAGTGATCCGGGTGCGCGTGGACAGCATCGACCATCTCGAGAAGCTGGTCGAGCGGCTCCGGCGCGATCCGAACATCGTGCGCACCCGGACGCTGATCGTCCTGTCGACCCTGCTGGACCGGGCGTGAGAAGAGGAGGGCCAGAAGCCATGACGCCACTGCTGCAGTTGCAAACCTTCGCCGCGCCGGACATCGAGATGGACCGCCGCGACGACGGCTCGCTCGTCCTGCGATCGCGCCAACCCCTGACCAACTGGGAGGCGTCGATCACCGCAGTGCTGCGCAAGCGCGCCGGCGAGCATCCCGAGCGGCCGCTGGCTGCCCAGCGCGACGGCGCGGACCAATGGGTCACGCTCAGCTACGGCGAAGCGGCGCGCAAAGCCGATGCGCTGGGCGCCGCACTGCGCACGCTCGGGCTCGGGCCGCAGCGCCCGCTGATGATCCTGTCAGGCAACTCGCTCGAGCATCTGCTGGTCAGCCTGGGCGCGTACGCGGCCAGCGTGCCGGTGATGCCGATCAGCGTGGCCTACTCGCTGATGAGCGCCGACCACGCGCGAATGAAGGCGATCGCCGAGCTGACCGAGCCGGGGCTGGTGTTCGCCGACCACGCCGGGCCATTTGCCGGCGCTCTGGACGCGCTGGCCGACCGGGTCCCGAAGACGCTCATCGCCCGGGGGGAGCGCGACGGCGCGCTGCGCCTCGAGGATGTGTTCAGCGCCGCTCACGACCACAGCCCGCTCGATGGCGAGCACGCCCCGGGTGCGGAAACTGTGGCAAAAGTCCTATTCACATCAGGATCGACCGGCGTCCCCAAGGGGGTGATCAACACCCACCGGATGCTGTGCTCGAACCAGGCGATGCTCCACGCGATCTGGCCGTTCCTGGCCGACGAGCCGCCGGTGCTGGTCGACTGGCTGCCATGGAGCCACACCTTCGGGGCCAACCACAACCTGAACCTGGCGTTGTTCAACGGCGGCACGATCTACATCGACGACGGCAAGCCGGCGCCGCCGCTGTTCGCGCGTACGCTGGCCGCGCTCAAGGACGTCCCCCCCACGCTCTACTTCAACGTTCCCGTCGGCTACGCGCTGCTCGCGCCGGCGCTCGAGAACGATCCCGAGCTGGCCGCGCGGTTCTTCAGTCGCCTGCGTTTCATGTTCTATGCGGCGGCGGCGCTGCCCGACGCCCTCGCCGCCCGCCTGCGCGCGCTGGCCACGCGCCACGCCGATCACGAGGTGCCGCTGACCTCGAGCTGGGGCACGACCGAAACCGCGCCGTGCGCCACCAGCATGCATTACCAAGGCGCGCCGACCGGCTGCATCGGCGTCCCGATCCCGGGGTGCACGATCAAGCTCGCGCCGGTGAGCGACCGGCTCGAGGTCCGCGTCCAAGGACCAAACGTGACGCCCGGGTACTACCGCCGACCCGAGCTCACGGCCGGGACGTTCGACGACGACGGCTTCTACCGCTCGGGCGACGCGGTCAAGCTGATCGACCCGGAAGATCCGAACCTCGGCATGCTCTTCGACGGGCGGATCGCCGAGAACTTCAAGCTGCTGACCGGCACGTGGGTGGCCGCCGGGTCGCTGCGCACGCGACTCATCAGCGCGGCCCGGGTCCTGAGCGACGCGGTGATCTGCGGC